>JAUIGT010000018.1 GCA_030432615.1 Verrucomicrobiia bacterium | reverse complement strand
CCCACTCGAAAACGGCTCCGGTCCAGGTGGACCTCTGACTTTCGCTCTCCCCCACCCCGCCGCGCTTCCGCCTTGTCAGCGGCGGCTTTCCCCTCTATGCACGGGGCAGATGAAACTCAAATTCTGCGGCGCGGCGGGAACCACGACCGGTTCCCAGCATCTTCTCGAGGTCAACGGCAGCCGGATCCTGCTGGACTGCGGGCTCTACCAGGGGCGACGGATGGAATCCTGGGAACGGAACCAGCATTTCGCGTTCGACCCGGCCTCGCTCGACGCCGTGGTCCTCTCGCACGCCCACATCGATCACAGCGGGAATCTGCCCAATCTCTGCAAACAGGGGTTCCGCGGGAACATCTACGCGACCTTCGCCACCCGCGATCTCTGTTCCATCATGCTGCCCGACTCGGCGCGCATCCAGACCTACGACGTCAAGTGGATCAACAAGCGCCGCAAGAAGAACGGCGATCCGCCGGTGCAGCCCTTCTATGACGAGATGGATGCCGAGCGCTGTCTCCGGCAGTTCGTGAACATCGGCTACGAGCGTCCCCTGCCGATCGCCGACGGCGTGGTCCTCTCCTTCATCGACGCCGGGCACATCCTCGGCTCCGCCCAGGTCGTGCTCGACGTCACCGAGGGTTCGCGCCATCGGCGACTGCTGTTCTCCGGCGATGTCGGCCGCGGTCGCAACGACCTGCTTCGGGATCCGGTGCTGGCGGATGACGTCGATTTCCTGCTCATGGAAAGCACCTATGGCGGGCGCGAGCACGAGATGCCGACCCAGGCCGACGCCCATATCGAGGAAGTCATCAACCGCACGCTCGAGAAGAACGGCAAGGTCATCATCCCGGCCTTCGCCGTCGAGCGGACCCAGCAACTCATCTACGTGCTCCACGAACTGACCGAGGCCGGGCGCATTCCCGAGGTGCCGATCTTCGTGGACAGCCCCCTCGCCGTCAGCGCGACCGAGATTTTCC
This sequence comes from Verrucomicrobiia bacterium, assembly GCA_030432615.1. Classification (GTDB taxonomy): domain Bacteria; phylum Verrucomicrobiota; class Verrucomicrobiia; order Verrucomicrobiales; family DEV007; genus JAEUHH01. The sequence goes on along the minus strand of JAUIGT010000018.1, from coordinate 24,179 downwards.
GCATTCACCCCGAGTGCTTCAACGAGGACGTCTACAACTTCCTCTTCGAAAAGCGGAATCCCTTCGGCTTCGAGGGCCTGCGCCTGATCCGGAGCGTCTCCGAGTCGAAGGCGCTCAACGCCTCCGACGAATCGGCCATCATCATCTCCGCCTCCGGCATGTGCGAGGCGGGGCGCATCCTTCACCACCTGCGCAACAACATCGAGGACCCGAAGAACACCATCCTCTTCGTCGGCTACTGCGCCGAGAACACCCTCGGGTGGAAGATCCGCAACGGGTGGGAGGAAGTGAACATCTTCGGCGAGCCCTTCCAGTTGCGGGCCAACGTCGAGATCCTCGACAGCTTCTCGGGCCACGCCGACCACAGCGAACTGGTCGACTACTTCGAGGGCACCGGCGGGCGCAAGGAAAAGGTGTGGTTGGTCCACGGCGAACCCGAGCGCTCCGAGGCCCTGGCGGCGGCCCTGCGCGAACGTCACGACGGCGAGGTTTCCGTGGCGAAGTGGAAGGAAATGGTGGAATTCTGAGCCGGTCGCCCCAAAGTCGGGAAAGAAAAGCCGGATCGCCGCCTCCGGGCGCCGACTCCGCGTTCTACCGTTTCCGCGTTCCATGAAGTCCCTGCTCCTGACCAACGAATACCCCCCCAACGTCTATGGCGGGGCCGGCATCCACGTGCAATACCTCGCCCGCGAGTTGGCCAGACTCTGCGACGTCGAGGTGCGCTGTTTCGGCGAGCAGTGGGAGGACGGGGGCGACGGCACCCCGACGGTTCGCGGCGCGGGCTGGGATCGTTCGGGCTACACCGCGCCCGAGCACCTGCATTCGGTCTTCGGCGCGCTGCAGCGTTCCCTGGAATTCAACACCAAGGGCATCGACGCCGACATCGTTCACCTCCACACCTGGTACTCCCATTTCGGCGGCATCCTCGCCAAGCTCAACTACGGCACGCCGCTGGTGCTGACGGTGCATTCGCTCGAGCCCCTCCGCCCCTGGAAGCGGGAGCAACTCGGAGGCGGCTACGATTTCACCGTCTGGCTGGAGAAGACCGCCATCGAGATGGCCGACGCCGTCATCGCCGTGTCCACGGAGACCAAGGAGGACATCCTGCGCCACTTCGATGTGCCCTCCGAGAAGGTCCACATCATCTACAACGGCATCGACCTGGAAGAATACCAGCCGCGCCACAACCCCGGCCGAATCGCCAGTTACGGGGTCGATACCGAGCGCCCCTACGTGCTTTTCGTCGGACGCATCACCCGGCAGAAAGGCATCGTCCACCTCGTCAACGCCATCAAGCACCTGACCCCGGAAACCCAGGTCGTCCTCTGCGCCGGCGCACCCGACACCCCGGAGATCGCGGCGGAAATGAGCGAGGCGGTCGCCCGGGCCCGCGATGCCCACAGCGGCCCGGTGGTGTGGATCGAGAACATGCTCGACACCGAGACCAAGGTGAATCTCTACTCGGGCGCCGCCGTCTTCTGCTGCCCTTCGATCTACGAGCCGTTCGGCATCATCAACCTCGAGGCCATGGCCTGCGAGATTCCCGTCGTCGCCTCGTCGGTCGGTGGGATGAAGGAAGTCGTCGTCCACGAGGACACCGGCCTGCTGGTGCCGCTCGCGCAGCAGACCGAGAGTCCCTTCGAGCCCTTGGAGCCCGAGACCTTCGCCCAGGACCTCGCCTACGGCATCAACCGCCTCATGGCCGACCCGGATCTCCGCAAACGCATGGGCAAGGCCGGCCGGGATCGGGTCGAGGAACAGTTCTCCTGGACCTCCATCGCCAAGCAGACGCTCGATCTCTACCAGGCGGTGAGGGAGAACGCGGAGGCCGGAACGCGGAGCGCGGAGAGTTGAGAGATTCGCGATCCAACAGGGTTTGATCGCGCCTTCAATAGGGTTGAGTTTCTCTCTTTTCAGCCGCATCGTTCCCGCTTTCCCCTCTCTCCGCGTTCCGCGCTCCGACCTCCGCGTTTCCTTCCATGTTCGTCGACCACCTGAAGATCTACGCCAAGGCCGGCGACGGCGGTGATGGCTGTGTCTCCTTTCGCCGGGAAAAGTACGTGCCCAAGGGCGGACCCGACGGCGGGGATGGAGGCAAGGGCGGCGACGTCGTCCTCGAAGTCGATCCCCACACCGACAGCCTCCGCGCGCTGTTCTATCGCCAACACTACAAGGCCCAGCGCGGCCAGCACGGCATGGGCCGACGCAAGACGGGCAAGTCGGGAAAGGCGGTGACCCTCAAGGTGCCGCCGGGCACCCGCGTCTACCGGATTCCCCCGCCCCGGCCGAAGGAATTCGATCCCGAGGAGGAACCGGAGACGGAGTTTATCGTCGCCGAAGATGACGGCGCCGAGATCGCCGTGCCCGATCCGGAGGCCGGCGCGATCGAGGAAGTCCCGGAGATCGATCCCGACCCCCATTTCGAGGACGAGGATATCGAGGAGACGCCCGAGTTGATCGCCGACCTGACCACGGTCGGGGAAAAATTCGTCCTCTGCCGCGGAGGCATCGGCGGCCTCGGCAACCAGCACTTCGCCACCCCGACCAACCAGGCTCCCATCGAGACCGAGCCGGCGGGAATCGGCGATGAAGGCTGGTTCTTCCTGGAACTTCGCCAGATTGCCGATGTGGGCCTCGTGGGTTTTCCCAACGCCGGCAAATCGACCCTGCTGCGCGCGCTGTCGAACGCCACGCCCAAGGTGGCCGCCTATCCGTTCACCACCCTGAAGCCGATGGTCGGCGTCGTCGAATTCGACGGCTTTCTCCGTGCCACCGTGGCCGACATTCCCGGACTCATCGAAGGCGCCCACGCCAATGTCGGGCTGGGCCACGAATTCCTCCGCCACATCACCCGCTGCCGCCTTCTCCTCTTCGTGCTCGACATGGCGGCCATCGACGGCCGCGACGCGATCTCGGACCTGCAGAACCTGCGCACCGAGATCAAGCTCTACGACGAGGAACTCTCCAAGCGTCCCTGGCTGATCGTGGCCAACAAGATGGACCTCGAGATCTCGGAGGAAAACCTCGTCTACCTCCGGAACCGCTTCCCGAAACAGGAGATCATCCCGATTTCCGCCGACACCGGCCAGGGTCTCGACGCGCTGAAAGGACGGCTCGCCGAACTGGTCGGCCAACGACCGGGGTGAGGAAGGTCAAGGCCCCCTCCGCCAACGCTCCGTCGCTGGATACTCATCGACCGCCGCACCCCGGCGGCAGCAGGGACACCTCGCTTCATCGTTGGCGGTGAGACAGTTGGGAACATTCGTCGGAAATCGGTGAATTTTTCGAATGCGGGGCGAAAATTCGCGTCTTAATATGCGAAATCAAATTCGCGTAACATGAATCACGCTTCTGCATTCTTTATTCCTCCCTCCGCCAACGGATCGGATCCCGGTTGGCTCGAGTCCGCCCTCGACGACCTGCGTCACAGCTATGAATCGGTGGGCCGACAGTTGGACCTCTTCACGTCGCGCGAAACCGATTCGGAAACGCTTTTCGCCCTGTCGGAAGAAATCGAGATCGGGCTCATCGCCCTCTTCTCCGCGCTTGAATGCGATCTCGGCACCTCTGGACCGACGCAACCGGGAAACCTCCGTGAAGGAGCCGAGCGTCTCCAGGATTCCGCCCGCTGGCTGGAGGGCCTCATCGACCGTCTTCACCGCGATTACGATCATCCCCGTCTCGCCGACTCCTTGGAATCGCTCGCCGTCCAGTGTCAGGACATCGCCTCCGGTCTCTGGTGGCAGTGGCTCGGCGACCTGGAACCCGACCTCGATGTCAGCCGTCCTGCCCTTTCCACGGGAAGCCGCACCCCGGCGGGCTCCCTCATCGATTCCTGAAGCGCGGCAGTCGGAGAAAGCTGCCGTCACCCACAACCCCCAAAGAACCCCACCTTTCCCATGAAAAACGAAAAACTTCGCCGCCTCGTCAAGAGACTCATCAGCCTCGAGCCCGACGCCGTCCCCGTCCTGAGTTGCTTCGTGGACCTCGAACAGCCGCGCCTCGGAACCCTGGCGGAACTGGAAGGACGCGCCCGCCTGCTGCGTCACGCCATCCCGGCCGGACAGCGCCCCGATTTCGATGACGCCTTCGCCGAGATGAAGGACTACCTCGCGAATTCGCTGAAGCCGAGCACGCGGGGCGTGGCGCTCTTCGCCCGCTGGGGTGATCACCCGATGTTTCTCGACATGCAGTTCGAGGTGCCGCTGGAGAACCGGCTCAGCCTCAACTCCCGTCCGGAGATCTATCCCCTGATCGAGCTCAAGGACGTCTACCACCGCTTCGTCATCGTGATCACGACCGAGAACGAGGCCCGCATCCTCGAGACCACGCTCGGCGAAGTCACCCAGGAAATCCTCAGCGAGCGGCCCGAGCTGCGCCAGCGCTTCGGACGGGAGTGGACCCGCGAGCACTACCAGAACCACAAGCGCGAGCGCGAGGAGCAGTTCGTGCGCGAGAAGGTGCGCATCATCGATGAGCTGATGAAGCGCCGCGGGCACAACCACCTCGTGATTGCCGGCAGCCCGAAGATGGTGGCCCGTCTCAACCGGGCGCTGCCCAAGCGACTCCGGGAAAAGGTCATCAGCACCGTGGCATCGAACCCTCGCGATGGGGTCCATCCCATCGTCCGCGAGGCCGTCCACACCTTCATCGCCGCCGAGAACGTGGAGAGCCATCACCAGGTGGAAGCCCTGCAGAAGGCACTCTACACCGACGGGCTCGCCGCCATCGGCTACCACGACTGCCGCGAGGCCCTTGCGGGCGGCTATGCGGACCTGTTGCTGGTCGATCAGGATCATCCCGAAACCGAGCAGCGGGAGGACCTTGTGCGCCTGGCGGCGGAATTCGAGGTGCCGGTGGAAACGGTGAACCGCAACGAGGTGCTGGAGACTCTGGGCGGGTTCGGCTGCCTGCTCCGGTTCATCCCCCAGGGTTTTCCCGGCGAAAAGGCACCCTTGCTCGCGGCCTGAACGTAAACATCTTGTGGAGACCCCGGTCACCCCTGCCCGATCGGGGCTCCGTCTGTTCTCCCCCAAACCGCACGGTGGCGCCGGGCGCGATCCCGGGAAGCGATTCCCGGACGCGTCCGGCGTCCCTCTGGTTTTCCGGACCGCGAACCGCGCAACCCCGCGACGCGCTCGCGGTTGATTCCGGCCCGATTCCTGTTTCAGTGGCCGAGCGTCCCGTTTCCCCCGCGCTTCCATGATCGTCCCCAGCCTGCAATACGCCGCCCGCACCTTTCGCACCGCCGACAAGCGGCACTTGGCCAAGTTCATGTGGAACTTCGGCGTCAAGGGAGTGCGATCCGTGAACCTCTTCAAGAAACGGCTCAAGGAAGGCGTCCATTTTCCGCCTTTCCTCTACCTCTCCATCCTCAACAGCTGCAACCTGCGATGCCAGGGCTGCTGGGTCGATGTCGACAAGCCGCAGGTGAAGATCGAATTCGACGAACTCAACAAGCTCGTCAACGACGCCAAGGCCCACGGCAACAGCTTCTTCGGCATCCTCGGCGGAGAGCCGTTCATGCACCCGGAACTGCTCGATTTCCTCGCCGAGCATCCCGACTGCTTCTTCCAGGTGTTCACCAACGGCCAGATGATCACCGAGAAGAAAGCGGAGCAGCTGCGCAAGATCGGCAATGCCACGCCCCTGATCTCCATCGAGGGCACCGAGGTCGTCGCCAACGAACGTCGCGGCGGCAAGGACGTGCTCAACCGCACGCTGCGCGGACTCGACAACTGCCTGAACGCGAAGCTGCTCACCGGCGTCGCCACCAGTCTCTGCCAGACCAATATCGACGATCTCCTGACCGAGAAGTGGCTGCGGCAACTGATCGACCGCGGCGTCCACTACGCCTGGTATCACACCTACCGGCCGGTCGGTCCGCAGATCCACGAGGAACTCGCCCTCACTCCCGAGCAGGCCCGCCGGGTCCGCCAGTTCGTGGTCGATATGCGGGTGAAGCTGCCGATCGGCATCATCGACGCCTACTACGACGGCGAAGGCCGCGCCCTCTGCCCCATGGCGACCGGCATTTCCCACCACATCTCCCCCACCGGCGCCGTGGAACCCTGTCCCATCCTCCAGTTCGCCACCGAAAACATCCGTGACAAGGGGATCTACGAGACCCTGACCCAGTCCGAATTCCTCAAAGATTTCCGCGAAGTCTCCGCCCAGCACACCCGCGGCTGCGTCGTTCTCGAGCGCCCCGACCTGGTCAAGCAACTCGCCGAGAAACACGGCGCCCGCGACACCACCCTCCGCCAGACCGCCATGGCCGAAATCGAGTCCATGACGCCCCGCAACAGCCAGTGGCTCCCCAACGGTGACGAGATTCCCGAGAAGCATCCCGTCTACCGCTGGGCCAAGCGGATCTGGTTCAACGATTTCGGCGTCTACCAGAAACTCGAAGCCGAAGGTCCCCCGACCCAGCCCGCTCCCGAGCCGGAAAAGGAAGCGGTCGCTTAGCCCCATTCCCCGCGCTCCGAATTCCTCGCTCCGCAATCCGCGTTTTCCTCTCCCGCCGTGTCCAAGAAGATTCTCTACTGCCGCTGCGCCTTCGCCAAGGTCGTTCCCGACGCGACCAAGGATGCCGTCCTCGAAAAACTGTGCGAATCCGGTGCCGGGTTCGAATCGGTGGCGGACCTCTGTGAAATGGCGGCGCGGAAAGACGAGCGGCTGAAGGATCTGCTGGCCGGGGACGAGCCGGTCAGGATCGCCGCCTGCTATCCGCGGGCGGTGAAATGGCTGTTCCACAACGCCGGCGTCCCTTTTTCCGACGGCGAGGAGAACGGCGATGGAGGCAAGCACATCGAAGTCCTCAACATGCGCGAACAGAGCGCCGACGAGATCGTCGAGAAACTCACGGAATCCTGAGCCGGCGAACCTTTCCCATTTCCCACCGATGAAGAACGAGATCCATCCCCTCCAGGTTGTCGTCTACGAAGGCGACGGAGCCAACCCACTGGCGGCCAGCGAACGCTTTTCCCTGATCTCCCTGCTGCTCGACAAGGGCTACGCGGTCATGCGGGTCGCGGCCGGGGGCGGCCACCTGCAGACACCCGCGGCGGACCTTCCCCTGGTGGTGGTCGGCGACTTCGGCGGTTCGGCTCCCGAGCTCGAGGACGCGGCGGGACGGACCGAGATCCGGACCCACGACATCCGCGGTCTCGCGCCCGACGCGGTGCTGGAGACCATCGAACAGGGTCGAGCCGCGGACCAGAGAGGGTTGAATCAACCCGGCGCCGCCGGCGCGTGGAAGCCGTGGTTCCCGGTGATCGACTACGATCGCTGCACCAACTGCATGCAATGCCTCAGCTTCTGTCTCTTCGATGTCTACGGCGTCGACGACAATCAGAAGATCCAGGTCAAGAACCAGGACAACTGCAAGACCAATTGCCCGGCCTGCTCGCGGGTCTGTCCCGAGGTGGCCATCATGTTCCCGAAATACGCCTCCGGCCCCATCAACGGCGACGTGGTCAACCAGGCCGACCTGGAGCGGGAAAAGATGAAGGTCGATATCAGCGCGCTGCTCGGGGGCGACATCTACTCCCGCCTGCGCGACCGCAGCGAGGCGGCCAAGTCCCGCTTTTCCAAGGAGCGCAGCCCCGACAAGGCGCTCGATGAACGGAAGCGGTGCCTCACCAAGCTCCAGCAGAGCGGCATCATTCCCGAAGAGGTGCTGGCCGAACTCGACCTCGCCTCCCTGCCTTCTCCCGACGAGATCCAGCGCAAGGCCGCCGAAGCCGCCGCCCGCGCCCAGGAGGCCCGGGATGCCGCCGCCGGCGCCTCCTGACCTCCTCTTCGAAATCGGTCGCCGGCGAACGAGTCACGAATTCCCGGCCGGGCGCAATTCCCGGTGGCGGGAGTGATTCCCTTGAAGGAAACTCCCGGTTCCCCTCCACCCGCTCCTCCCTTCCCTTTTCACCTCCCATGCGCTTCGTTTCGAGTCTCGTTGCGTCCGCCCTGCTCCTGTTCGGGCCGGTCGAACCCTCGTCCGCGCAGATCACGCTTTCGCCCTATCCTCCGCCCCCACCCGCCGATCCTTCGCCCAGCGTGAAAAAGGCGCGCCCCGGCCCCTGGGGTGACCTGGAATACTGGGAAATCTGGCTGGAACCCCCGACCCAGCTGGTCCTGTCGGCGGGCTACCTCGCGGAGTCGGGACACTGGCGCCTGCCGCACCAGGATGAGCCGTCGATGCGGCAATTCTTCCTGACCCATGGCTTGACCTCGGAGGAGGTCGATTCCCTGCTCACGCCCGACCGGATCACCGAGGCCAGGAAATGGATCGAGATCGATCCTCCGGCCGCTTTGGTGGAATCCCTCTCCCGCGAGCGCCGGACCCGGCTCTACCACGCGCTGGGAAAGTGGGACTACAATCGCTTCATGAGCAAGCCGTTCTCGCTCGGCGGCGACACCGTCGGGTCGCTGGCCGGCGCCGGGCGGCACGGCATTCCCGAGAGCGTCATCAGCTACGCCGACCGACTCATCTACCGGAGCGGCCCGCAGTGGGTCCTGACCGACTATCCGCTCGTCCTCAAGCAGATGCCGGCCATGCAGACCCGCCTGGATTTCACCAAGGTCCTGATGCGGGCCCGGTCCCTGATGGTCCGATTGAAGATCACCCCCGAATCCGACCTCGAGCAACTCCGTCGCTACTGGTCCGCGGGAAAGCGCAATCGCGACATGCTTCCCATTCTCGATGCCGTCGCCTCCACCTCGGACGTGGAATACCTCGACCTCGTGCACCTGCTGCCGCCGATGCCTCGGAAGTATCTCTACGCCTACGCGCGGGCCAGCATGGCGGTGGGCGATGATTTTCCCGACTGCTTCTGGACTTCGTTCAATTTCCTGGAGCCGGAGGCCTCGGACCGGAACCTCGACTTTCCTGTCGGACGTCTCATCGGCACCCGCTGGCTCGAGGTGAAACCGCCACTGCGCTTCGGCGACATGATCATCGTGGAAAAGATCTCGGACCGCGAGGCTCTCCACGCCTGCACCTACATCGCGGACGACCTGGTCTTTTCCAAGAACGGACTCAGTCTCCTGCGTCCCTTCGTCATCGAGGATCTGGATTCGGTTCTCAAGGGCTATCTCGATCCCCAGACCACCATGGTGCGCTACTTCCGCCACCGGGACCTGGTCCATGGGGACGATTGACGGAAAGCACGCTCGCCGTGGTGGCCGGGCGGGGGCCGTTCAGTTCGGCAACGCCAGCCGCCGGCCGTCTTCCTCGACCTTCTCCCGCAGTTCCCGGACCTGGTCGCGGAGCTTGTCGATCTCGCGATAGGCGAGGTCCAGTTCCTCGGCCGCCCGCTTCATCTCCACGGCGTTGCGCACGCGCAACACCAGGTCTTCCGGTTTCCACGGCTTGCAGATGTAGTCGGTGGCGCCGCACTGGAGTCCGCGCTGGCGAGCATCGATGTCCTGGAGACCGGTCACGATGATCACGCTGGTAAAGGCAAAACGGGGATTCACCCGGATCAGGCGACACAGCTCGAACCCGTCGCGTCCCGGCATCATCAGGTCCAGCAGCACCGCGTCGGGCTGCAGGTCCTCCATCTTCGGCAGGGCCTGCCGCCCGTCGAGGGCGGAATCCACGAGGAATCCCGACATCGACAACACCGATGTCACGATCTGGAGATTCATGGGGTCGTCATCCACGATGAGGATGCGTCCGCCAGCCTTGGACTCGAGGGTGCTCAAAACGGGAGACGGCACGAAGCCGCTAAATTATTTAAATTATGGAATTTACAAAAAAATGACCAGGAGTCAAGCAGGACCTGCCTTCGGAAACCAAACAAGCTCTTCCCGGATGACGAAAGCTCCTCGCCCTTTCCTCGTCATCCCGGCACCGCCCACGGAATCCATCCGGCCCGTAGCGCCGCCAGCAGCAGAGTCACGACCACGCTGGCGAGGAGGGTCGTGTAGAAGACGACCGCGGCGGCAAAGCGGCTGTCACCCTTGAATTCGTGGGCCACCAGGGCGGCGTTCACCGCGGTCGGCGAAGCGGCCCCGAGAATAAGGATGGCGGCGATTTCCCCCCGAAATCCGAACACCCAGGTGAGTCCCGCCGCCACCAGAGGCCCACCGAGCAGGCGAATTCCCAGTGCCCATGCGAGGCGCCCGCCGACCCGGGGAGGACGGGTTTTCGACAGCTGGACGCCGAGGGTGATGAGCGCGAAACCGACGAGGGCATCGGCCACGTAGGTCAGCGGTTTCCAGAGAAACACGATGTCCTCGATCGGGTTCCCGAAACGCCGCGCCACCAGGGCCGCCACGATGGCGTAGATCGAGGGCTGGCGCAGGATCGGCAACAGCCTTCGCCAGGCAGGCGCCCTGTTCGTCTCCCCCGACTCGTGCTCCGCCTGGAGGCCGGCCAGGGTGATGCCGAGGGTGAACATGGAAACGTTCATGGTCGCCAGCACGAATACCTGGACCACCGGCCCCTGGTTGGGAAAGGCCAGCGCCATCAGGGGAATGCCCCAGTTTCCGCAGTTGTAGAACATGGTTCCCAACTGCATCGCGATCCGTTCCCGGGGATCGCGCGCCACGATCCAGCTCACCAGTCCCATCACGAGGATCACGCTGACCGTGAACGCGATCACCTTCATCCCGATGGCGTCGTTCAACTGCGAGGTCGAGAGCCGGGTGAAGATGAAGGCGGGAACGAAGAGATAGAGATTCAGCTTCACCAGCGTCTCCAGGTTCAGCCGGAAACGCCGGTCGATGCCCCAACCGAGCCCCATCACCAGCAGGATGGGCAGGCAGATGTCGCGCAGGATTTCGAGGATCATGGAGCGTTGACCCGTTCGCCCGCGAAATCGGCGGGATCAATGGAAACGTCGACTTTATCGATTTTTCCCACCGCGGTGAGACACCGAAACTTCAAGGAATCGATCCCGGTTTCTCTCCATGAAGAAAGATCTTCCACTTCCTCTCGCCGTCATCAGTCTCGGCATCGGCTGGTTGCTCAATGCCCTCGGGGTTCACCCGGAAGTCGATTGGCTCTGGACCATCGGTCTGGCGGCGACCGGCTTTCTCGTCCTTTTTTCCGCAGACTGGAACCGAACGACCTTCACGAGCGGCTCCTTCCTGATCGCTGCCTCGGCCGGTTCGCTCCTGCGTCAGACCGGACGGCTGAGTATCGATATCGAAGTGCCCCTGCTCGTCATCGTGCTCGGCCTGCTCCTCCTGGTGTCCCGATGCACCTCGATTCCTTCGGGGCCGGAATGGCTCGCACCGCGCGATACCACGGACCGGTAGCCTTTCAACTCAGCACCATCCGCAGTCCCGCCACCAGGGAGAAGGCGTAGAGCAGCCACTCGAAGACCCGTTGCGGGACGATGGCGATGAGCTTTCGTCCCAAGAGGATGCCGCCGACGATCCCGGGCAGGAGCAGGAGATCGAGCTTGAGCGATTGCGCGTTGATGAGGGCCAGCTTTCCCACCCCCGGAATCCCGAAGGCCAGGATGGGAAACTTGATCAGGTTCACCAGCAGGAAGAACCGCGCACCGATGCCGAGGAAATCCTCCTTCTTCATCTTGTGCACCAGCGCGTAGACCGAGTAGACAGGTCCGGCCGCGTTGGCGAGCATGGTGGAAACGCCGATACCGCCGCCGCTGACCCAGAGAAAGGGTTTCGAGTCGGGCAGGTGTTCGAGGAAGCTGCGCCGGTATTCGCGGACCAGTTGCAGGGTCACCATGGCGAGAATGATTCCCCCGATGATGGGCCGGGCCGTGTCGTTCCCGATTCGGCTCAGCAACCAGACCCCGCCCACCAGCCCGATCAGGGTCGGCGGCATCAGGGGCCAGATCTGGCGCCAACTGGCGAACTTCCGGAACATCGGGTAGACGATCAGGTCGCAGACGATCAACAGTGGCAGGATGATCCCCACCGATTCGCGGGCGCCGAACAACTCCGCGATGATGAGGACATTGACGATCGCCATCCCGGGAAATCCGGTCTTCGATACCCCGAGGGAAAACGCTCCGAGCAGGGCGATGCCGACATGGGCCGGTTCAAAATCGATCGCGCCCAGGATCATGACGCGTCGGGATGGGATTTCGCCATCGAGAGTCGAATCGGTCCGCCGGCGTCCCCGGCATCGACCGGCTCGCCCTTTCGCGTCACGAGGATCTCGCCTCGGTCCGCCAGAGTCGCCGCCACCGCGCGGACGCGGGGCAGGAGATCGCGCCAGTCATCGGGATCGAGCGAACGTGCCACCTCCGACGGGCAGGCCGACTTGTCCCGCCCTCGCTCGGCCGTGAGGCGGCGAATTTCCCGCGCGATTTTCTCGTCGTTCCGGTGTTTCATGGGGGCAGCGACTCGCCCAGCAACCGGCAAAACCCGTCCTTTGCAATGAAAAACCCCCGCCTCTTCCTCCTTCCGCTCGTTCTCGTCTCCCTGCTGTCGCTTTCCCGTTCCGGCGAATCCGCGGAAGCCTCCGGTGCCGCCCGCGAGGCCCAACTCCAGAAATGGCTGGCCCGATTTCCCGAGGCCGACAGCGACGCCGACGGCAAATTGACGATGGAGGAAGCCACCGCCTTCCGGGAGAAGATGACGACCAAGCGGCAGGCCGACAAGAACGCCGCCCGCGCCGCGATTCCCGCCCCCACCCACGCCGACGTCCGCTACGGGGATCACGAGCGAAACGTCTTCGATCTCTGGCTGCCCGAGAAGCCGGCCGATTCCGGAGCCGCGCCGGTTCACGTGTATTTTCATGGCGGAGGTTTCGTCGCCGGGGACAAGTCGAAGTTCGATCCCAGGCCCTTCCTCGACGCGGGTTTCGCCGCCGCTTCCGGCAACTATCGCTTCGTCGATGGCGTGGAAACCCTGAGCCCCGCCCCGATGGAGGACGCCGCCCGGGTCATCCAGACGCTGAAGTTCCATGCCGCCGAATGGGGACTCGATCCGGAGCGAATCTCCGTCAGCGGGAGTTCCGCGGGCGCGGTGATCACGATGTGGATCGGCTATCTCGACGACCGCGCCGATCCCGGGAGCGAGGATCCGATCGCCCGGCAATCGACCCGCGTCCACTGCATCGCGCCCCTCAACGGCCCCACCAACCTCGACCCCGCCTGGATCCGATCGCACCTCGGCGGCCCCCCTCACATCCACGGCAGCCTGCCGAAAATGCTGGGCACAAACACGGGTTTCGATCACCCCGAGGTGAGGAAACGCATCGATGCCTCCAATCCCTGGATGCATCTCAGTCCCGACGATCCCCCGACCTTGATGGTTTACGGGGGCGAACTCGAGCCCATCCCTCTTCCCGAAACCGTGACCACCGGACACCTGATCCATCATCCCGCCTTCGGCGTTGCCCTGAAGGAACGCCTCGATGAGATCGGCATCGCCAACGAATTGCACACCGGGACCGATCCTCGCGGGACCAACCTCGTGGTCGACTGGCTCCGCGCTCAATACGCGAATCGCTGACGGCTCTCGATCGCTTCCCCGCCGCCCATCGGCATCGATCGGAAGGCTGCGTTTGCTTCCATCGATCGACTGCGGTCATTCATCTCGTGCGACCCGATTGCGGGCGCCATCGAATCCGAAGTCCGGGCGGTTCGGAACCGTTGCGAATTTCCAAGAGCGTCGCGCCCGCCTCGCCACCTCCCTTCATTTCCTTCACGCAAAAAACCAGTTGCGTTTTCCTTAATGAGATTGAGTCTCAGTATATACCCTTTCGTTTCATGGCCTCTCTATCCGAATCCCAGCCCTCGTCTACCGGTGCCGCCGTTGCCCGGATGCGAAAGCCTGCGGTTGCCCTGATCTGTCACTGTCTCGGCATTACCGAGGACGATATCCGCGACGGTATCGCCCTCCTTTCCCAACCCACCGTGGATTGCGTGACCCGAGCAACCGGCGCCGGTTCGGGCTGCACGGGATGTCGAACGCGCATTCAGCGCCTGCTTGAAGGCAAACCCGCCGCCTGCGGCCGCTTCGGCCCATGCGATTACTGCGGCAACTGCCGCGCGGTCTGCGGCTGCGAAGCGGAGCCGGCCCCGGTTCTCTGTCGTTCCCACTGCCCGCCCACCGACGACGCCGCCTGACCCCCTTGTTTCCGGTTCGATTTCCCGCCGCGCTCGACCTCTTCCCCCCCCCCGCATCGACTCCCGCTGATACTCGTCGTCTCCCCGCCATGACGGACTCCCCGTCCACCGCGCCATCCTACGGCGATCCCGCCCGCAGCAACTTCTGGGTCCGAAACCTCACTCCCACCGACACCGGCCGGGCCTCCACCCTCACCTTCATCGGCGGCCTCGTCGTCTTCGTCTGCCTGCGATCGGGCAGCGCGTGGTTGGAAGATGGAAACGGTGGTTCGATCGGCCCGACCGCCTCCCAGATGGGCATCGGAGCCACGGGAAAAACGGGCGGGCATCTGCGGCACAACGCCGCCACCGACGGCATCGTGGTCGGCTTTCGGAAGTCGGTCCTGCGCGAGAGCCTGGATCGCCATCGCCCCGCGCTTCTGCCCGGACTCAGCGACCTGGTGTTCTCCGACTCCGTGCCCGCCCTGCCGCTGACGGAGCCGCTCTCCGAATTGATCCGAGGGCGCTGGATCGACGAATTCCGCAATCCCCCGGTCCAGGGAGGCGCCACGACCTTCTGGTACGAGAGCAAGATCCGGGAGTTCATCGCCATCGGCTGTTTCTCCCCCGCCTCGGAAAAAAACGAGTTCTTCTGCTCGCGCCAGAAACGCCTCGCCGCCGATCGCATCGAGAGCGCCAAGACCTGGCTCGAGGCGCATTACGACGAGCCGCTTTCCCTCTCCGAACTCGCCGCGCACGTCGGTTGCAGCACCCACTACCTGAGCCGCACTTTCTCCGAAGCGACCGGGAAGACCATTTCGCAATTCCTCCGCGGCCTTCGCATCGAGAAAGCCGCCCGACTCATCTCCAGCGGACGGTTCAACGTCAGCGAAGCCGCGATCGAGGTCGGCTACCAGAGCCTGAGTCACTTCAGCAAGGCCTTCCTCAAGGAGAAAGGCTGCCTGCCCTCGCGCTACACGGAATTCCAAGGGGAAAAAACCATTCCCCACCCCTAAGAGACTGTTGAAAAACCCTGACCCGAAAGATTGTGGTTGTTATTGGGATGGGAAAAGCGGCTTTGCCGGATGGGCTTTCGATCGACCCTGGCGGGCTGCGGCCCTTTTGTTCGCTGGCTTCGTTGCGAATCGGTCAGGTAGCCTAAGCCGCATCTCCCACGCCTCGCGAATCGGGAGGCATGCTGGCTGGCCAGAGCCGTTCACTCACTCTTCCACCGCCCGTTCGACAGCCTCGAGATAGGCGGCCAGGTTGGGGTCCGGTTGCAGGTCGTGCGATCGCCGCAACGGTTCCAGCGCTTCCGCAAAACGTCCCTGGCTCACCCGCAGTTCTCCCAGGTTCCGCAAAGCTTCGGCCTCGACGTCGGGATCCCGGGCCGCCTGTTCCAACAGCATTTCCGCTTCCTCGTATCGCTCGGCTTCGGCATGAAACCTCGCCATCAGCATCAGCGCCTCGGTGTCCAGTGGATCGGCATCGATCAATCCCCGCACCAGTTCGGCGCCCTTCTCGGGATCGCCGATCCGTAGTTCGATCAGGGCGCGGCAGCGCACCAGCCGGGAGACGGCGGCGGGATCGGGCTTCGCTTCCGGCTGTTCCACGGTCGAAGACTCTCCCGCTTCTTTCTGGTCCGGCTCGGCGACGCTCTCCGCCGGCTCACCTCCCAGCGCCACCGCGTAGGCCGGCACGCTCTCGATGGCGGTCGCGAGATCGGCGGCGCTGGTCCATTCGCGGAAACGGGTCAGGTTTTCCACCGCATCGACCGCCTTGCCCAGGGGGGCGGGTTTTTCGGCCCCGAGGGCTTCGAGGTAGCAGACCATCGCGGGTTCCGGCAGCGATTCATTGAGGTAGAGATGCCCCAGCGCCAGGGTCTCCGCGGCGCCGAGCCGACCGAGACGACGCGCGAACTCGAGGTTGGCGATCCCCTTCTCCGGCTCGCCCAGTTGGAGAAAGGCGTCGGCCTGGTTGATCCAGAGCGATTCGTCGGTCGGCCGGTCGTCGAGCAGGCCGGTGTAGATCGAGGCCGAGGCGCGGGGATCATCGAGATCCAGCAAGGCATGCGCTTCCCCCAGTTTCCACTGGGTTTCCTCCGGCATCGTCAACTGCGCCAGCCGATAGGCCTGCAGCGCCGCCTGGTGACGCCCCGCGTTGGCGTGGCAATAGCCGAGCAAACCGAGGGTGAGACCGTCGCGGGCGCCGAGTTCCAGCGCCCGGACCAGGTGCGGCTCGGCCCGGTCGAACTGGCTCCGCTGGACCAGGGCCACGGCGAGATTGCGGTGGGCATCGCGGAAATTCGGATACAGCTCGACGGCCCGTTCGAAGTTCGCCACCGCATCGTCGATCGTTCCCCCCTCGAACCGGAGATTGCCGAGGGCGAAGATCAGCGCCGCGCTGTCGTTCAGGCGAGCGTATGAGGTGAGCCTGGCAATCGCACCGTCGCGATCCCCGTCCGCCATCTCGTCCGCCACCGCATCGAGCACCGCCTTTTCGTCCGACGTGACCTTGGGCTCGATCCGGGAATCAACGCCGTAGCTGGCGGTGAACGCCCGGCGAAAGGCCGCGCTCTCCCAGAGCGGGTCGATGGACATCGGCGCGCGCGCTTCCGCCGCCGCTGCCGGCGACGTGATGATCGCGAGCAGCGCCGGGACGGGGAGGAAGAATCGCTTCATGAAGGAAAAGGACATCACGGTTTCAGGATCAGCGGCCACTGGTAGATCGCGGTGACGGGTTGCCCGTTTTTCTTGGGAACGGTGAAGCGCGCTCGCGAGGCGAAAGCCTTGGCCATGGTGGTGAAATCCGCGTGGCTGCTCGAGATGACCCGCCGCACCGAGCAACGCCCGCTGGTGCTGATCGACACCTCCAGCACCACGCGCCCCTGGCGCACGCCCTTGCGCAACTGGGCGGCGGGATAGGTGGCCGTCGGACGGTTCACCAACCGGGGACGGGCGTCGAGTTCGCCCGCCGAGTAGGTGGTCTTCATCACCGGCCGGGGAGCGCTTTTTACCGGCGCCGGGGTTGGGTTTGAACGTGGTCTCGGCGTCGGTTGCGGGGCAACCGGAACGGGCACCGGCGGCGGATCGACCTCCAGTTCGAAATCGGCCGTCTGCATGGTCAGATCGACGGTGCGATCGACCGTCGCTTTCAGCGGCGGCGCCACGCTGTCGAGTTGCACCTCCAGTCGCGGCAGCTTCGGCGGCGGTGGTGGCGGAGGCGGATCCACCGGCTCGATCGGAGGCGGAGGCGGGGGTGCCGGCAGGGCCACTTCCTCGATCGTCTCCAGGGGGCGGATCTCCCGATCGGGCATACGCGCCGAATCGAACCAGCGCGTCGCCACCAGAAAGACCAGCAGCATTGCCGTCATCCCCGCCGCCGCGGCGACCCGCCCCAATCTCCGCACCAAGACCATCGAGGCCGGCGCGGTCGTTTGGGGACGTTGGGAAAACGGGGACATCGTTCGCGATTGGTCTGTTGCTTCATTCACCGACCGTGGACACGAAAACCTTGGCGGCGCCGGCGAGTTTCGCCTCGTCGAGCACGTTGATCGTCGTCTCCGTCGGCGTGCGGCGATCGGCCTGGATGATGACCGGCATGTCATCCTGCTTCACCAGTCGTCCGACCACGGCCCGCACGCCGCCCACACCGATCTCGCGCCCGCCGTAGTAGACGCCGCCTTCCGGGGTGATCCCGATGAGAATGCTGTTCTTCTCCAGGTCCGTCTGCGACGCCGCCCGCGGCTTGTCCACATCGACCCCGGTCTCCTCGACGAAGACCGTGGTCACGATGAAGAAGATCAGCAGGATGAAGACGATGTCGATCAGCGGGGAAATGTTGATCTCACCGGTTCCCTCCCGGGCCGGATCGCGAAATCGATGAAAATGCCTGGCCATGTTCCCGGTAAGAAAAGACTTCAGCCCTCCCTCTGCATCAGCAGCGAGGCGAGGTGTCGATAGGCCAGTCGCTGCCGGTCGAATCGATCCTTCAGCAGCGAGCAGACGACGAAGGCCGGCACGCCGATGACGAGCCCGGTCTGGGTGGTGATGAGCGCCTCGGACACACCCTTCGAAATCACATCGACCGGAGCCGAAGCCGCCACCCCCGCCATGCCGTCGAAGGTGGTGAACATCCCGCTGACCGTTCCCAACAAACCGATCAGCGGCGCCGCCCCAATGAGCACGAAGGCGAAAGGAAATCGCCGCGTGGGTACCGAGAAAAGCTGGTGATCGATCTCCTCGAGCGCACCCGGCAACTCGCGTCCCGCCAGCGAATCCCGCAAGCGAGCCACCAGGAGCATCGGCGGCCGTTTTCCGGCGAGCAGTTTTCGCCAGTCGCCCGATGCCAGCAGCGGCGCCTCGGGCAGGCGCAGCGAACGCCAGAGCGACAACAACGCGAAGGCGATCCCGAAGGCCAGGGCGACCAGGCCCCAGAAGACCCAGCCTCCCTCGCGGGACACCGCCTCGATTTCGCTGATCATGCGTTCCATCATGATGGTGAAAAGATCGATCAATCGGCGACGGTCGGCGAGGCCGGTTTCCGCGGCGTTTCGCCGGGCTCCTCCAGCCCGTTGACGAAAGCGAGGCTGGTCATTTCCATCGTGGAGCGAATGCCCTGCACCTTGCGGGAAAGCAGCGCGTGCAGGATGAGCGCGGGAATGGCGACCACGAGCCCGAACTCGGTCGTCACCAGCGCCTCGGAAATCCCCGAGGCCAGCGACTTGGCGTCGCCGGTGCCGAAGATGTTGATGAGCTTGAAGGTATGGATCATCCCCGTCACCGTGCCCAGCAGGCCGAGCAGCGGCGCGGTAGCCGAGGCGATGGCGATCAGCGAAAGGCCGCGCTGCAGCGGTGGCTGCGCTTCCAGGTACTTCTCGTAAAGCGCTTCCTCGACCTCCTCGCGCGATCGGTGACGCGTCTCGATCCCCCGCTCCAGCAGGGCGCGAACCGGATGCCGCACGCCTTCGAGCGACTTCGTCGCGGCCTCGATCCGTCCGCCGTTGACCGCCGCCAGGATCTCGCGGACGAACCCGGGCTTGATGTCGCGGATTCGCAGCAGTTGGATCCATTTTCCGACCGCCGCGAGCGTGGCGATGAGAGCCAGCAGGAGAATGGGATAGATCCACAGCCCGCCCTGGCGAATGTGATCGATCAGCGAATCGTCCGCCTCGCCCAGCGCCAGCGCCGTGCCCAGCGTGGGATCGAACCAAAGACTGACGGCGTTCCCCGCCGCGAGTTGATTCACCTGTTCCGCCGTCGCCGTGTCCGGAACGATCTCCGGCTGCCAGGTCGCGCCCTCGATCGCGAGGCCGGCGAGATCGCCCTCGGTGGCCACGAACCAGCCGACGGGGCCGGCTTCGACGAATCGGCCCTGTCTGGAAACGCCATCCGGCCCCAGGGCTTCGCCCTCGACGGCTTCGAGACTGCCGGCGTTCGCGAGGTGACCCAGCGCCGCCTCGAGAATGTTCAGCCTTGCGGTCAGTCCCTGCTCGTCCTCGCGCTCGGAGAGAGCGAACGAATGCCGCATCGCTTCGGCTTTCGCCAGACTGATCCGTCCCTCGTGTTCCTTCCGGAATTCCCCCAGCAGGCTGTCGATGTAGGCCGATTCATCACGCCAGAGTCGCACCCGATCCGAGATCTCGCCGAGGTCGTGGATCAAGGCGTCGCGCTCCTGCCGTGCCAACTCGGCCCGGCGAGCCTTCTCACGATACTCGGCCGCGATGGCATTGGTTTTCTTTGCCAGCGGAGGTTTCTCGGCGGCGATCCGATCCCGCAACGCCGCCAGGTTCGCGAGTTCCGCTTCCAGGTCCGCCTCGATCGACGCCACCGCCTCGGCGTAGGCGGCGGATTCTTCCGGGGCGTCCTCCTGCGCGTGAACCGCTTGCGCGAGACAGGAAATCGCGACCACCAGCAACACCCGACAGGGTTGCGTCGCCGACCTGACCCTGTCACCTCCTCCGTGGCGACCGCCATGGAAAAATTTCACCGGATTCATTCTTCGGTTCCGGTGACGGTTGGTGCGGGAAACGGGAGCGACACGATCGCCGGTGCGGCTTCCTTGCGCCGAATCGCGATCGCCCTGCGGACACTCGGCGCCACCGATGGATTCTCCGTCCACCGCCATCCCTCGGCGGTGGGAATGCCGGTGCCGGCGTGACGCCCGGCGCGATCGACATACCAGGCCCGAGCCAGGCCGAGGTAGAGCACCTGCACCTCGACCTGTTCGCCGTCGATGGCGCGGATCTCCGAATCGATCGTCAGGGTTCGGTCGAACTGTCCCGCCTCGCCGAGCACGGTGAGCAGGTCCCGATACCGATCCTGCAGGGACGCTTCCGAGTCTGCCGTTTCCAGGCGAGCCAGGACCGGTTCGACCTGGTTCCGGAGCGGCGGAGGAAACCGGGGAACCACCTCGCGCAACGCCGTCTCCAGTTTCGTGATCCTCGCTTCCAGCAGCTTCCGTCGCTCGCGGAGATTCGCTTCTTCCTCCCGCAGGTCCGCCCGCTGTTTCTCCGCGTCGGCCAGCCTCGATCCGGCGGCCTCGATGAGTTCGTCCAGTTGGCTGATCTCCTTTTCTCGCAGCGCGTTGAGGTCGGAAAGGCTCTGCTTCTCGGCCTCCCAATCGGCCCGCTCGGCGCTGATCTGTTTCTTCACCCGGACCCACTCCCGGACTTTTTCCTGGACCGCGACAGGAAGCAGCAACTCGGGCTCCGTCGCTGCTGCGCCGGCATCGGCCTCCTGTGCCCGACCAGAGAGCGGAAGCCACAGGAGAGCCACGAGGCCTACTTGAGGGAGAGTTGACCACCGAAGCGGACGAGAATTCGGAAGGAACATGATTTCGTCGAGAGTGAATCTCAGTTACGTATCAAAAGGGATACGGTCAACCGCGAGCGCGACTGTGGAATCTGGGAATGAAGTTGCTGGCGGTGCCTTGCTCATCGGTTGGCGGAAGCTTGCGTTGAGACACCGAAAGAACCGGCGCCCCCTCTCGGGGACACCGGTCCTTCTGTCACACGGGCGTTTCCGCCCGGAGTCACCCATCGAATGAAAAAAGGGAAGCTCACTTGGCGAACTCGACCGGGGCCTTTCCTCCGCAAAGATCGACCGGCTCGGAACGGGGCTCCCAGGTCATCTCGAAACCGACGTAGAAGGAACGCGGCGCATTGGAGCGCGGTCCCTCGGGGATGCGGCTGACCGTGAGGGTCTCGTCGAGCAGGTTGTGAATGCCGGCGAGCAGTTTCACGCCTTCACTGATCTGGTAGTGGGCGGCGAGATCGACGGTGAATCCGCCATCGATACGGCCTTCGCGCGCGCTTTCGTCTGGCGAGGTCAGATTTTTCGCCGTGCCGAAACTGTCGGAGACGTAGGTGCCGAGCAGATCGACGCCCCAGCGACCTCCGTCGAGTCCGGTACCGACGGCGAATTTCCACTCGGGAACGTAGGGCAGCCAGGCGCCGGGGCTGCCGCCGCCGAGGATGTCCTCGCTGCCGCCAGTGCCGAG
Source organism: Verrucomicrobiia bacterium (assembly GCA_030432615.1). GTDB lineage: Bacteria > Verrucomicrobiota > Verrucomicrobiia > Verrucomicrobiales > DEV007 > JAEUHH01. The sequence continues at coordinate 2,643 of JAUIGT010000018.1, read as the reverse complement.
GGCATCGTCGAGCGTGGCATGCGTCCACGTCGCGCTGGCGAAGACGGGAACGCTCACCGCCGCGGTCTGGAAAAGGTCGTAGCTGGCCAGCGCCTCGACACCGTAGACTTCGGCTTCACCGGCGTTGTTGTTACCGCCGGCGGAAAGCCCGAGTCCGGCGGCCGTGCCGATCAGGTTCTGGTAGTCCGTGTAGAAACCGGCCACTTCGGCATAGAGGCCATCGTCGCCCCGGTAGCGGGCGCCAAGTTCGTAGCCGATGCTTTCTTCCCAATCGACATCATCCTTGAGAAAACCACCAGGCGACGGGATGGAGATCCCCTTGTAAACGCCACCGAACAAAGTGCTGTTCGGGGACAGCTCGTAGGTCAGACCCACGCCGGGAGCGATGTTCGAGGTGTCGCCGGAACCCGACCCCGTGATGGTGTTGGTGGGATCCTTGCGGTAGTCGGTGTAGCTGAGATCGACATGCTCGTAGCGAATGCCCGGCTTGACGGAGAACTGGCCCAGCGACATTTCGTCTTCTATCCAGAGCGCCACGGCTTCGGCCTTCTGGAAGGAGTTGCCCCCGCTGCCGTCGCGCCCGCGGCGCACGAAGGGGGCGCCGTTCCCGACGATGATCTTGTCGTCGCGCTGGAACTGCCGGATGTAGTCCTCGTGGTAGCGCACCCCGAAATTGACATCGTGCGGGATGGCGCCGGTGTCGAAGCGAAGGTCGCCGATGAAGTGGGTGCCGTAAGCCTCGTAGGAGCGGGCGTTGGCCCGGATGTCGAGATCGCCGCTACCGCGCAGGCGGAGGTTGGCGAAGGCGTCCGAGAAGCGCACCGGATTGGCCAGGACGGTGTGGATGTCCTCACCGCCGGTCTTGCGAATCTTGTACCAGTTACGCTCGAAGCTGTTGTAGTAGCCCGCCACTTCCACATCGAGGTAGTCGGTCGGCTGGGCGATCCACTTCACATAACTGCGGTGGTGTTCCGTGGCGATGTTGTCGAGATAGGTGCCGGCGTAGCGGGAGTGGGGACGACGATGGAGATCCCGCTCGCTGAGGCCGACGTAGGTCTCGTCGGCATCGAGCTGGGTGTAACCGTATTTCGCCTCGAAGCGCATCGGCATCGCCGTGTTGGGCTCGAAGAAGACCTTGAACATCGGCTCGATCAGGTTGAAACCGGTCTTGTCGGATCCTGGATACCCGGGAGCCTTCTCGATGGTGCGGAAACCGTCGGAACGCGACCACCACAACTCGGCCAGGTAGCCGACCCGGCCCGCGGCGGTCTCTATGGTGTCCCCGACCTGCGTCTGGGTGAGGACGGTATTGTCGCTGCCATAGGTGCTGCGCTGGAAGACCCGCATGTCCTCGGGGATCGCCGTCGAGAGGTAGTTGATGACCCCGCCGGTGGTGTGCGGGCCGAAGCGGACCTGGCTGGAACCTTTGAGGATCTCGATCCCCGACATCCGGGCGGCATTGGGCGAATAGTAGGCCGACGGAGCCGCGTAGGTGGCGGGAGCGGTGAGAATCCCGTCCTCCATCACCGTCACCTTCTCCATGCGGGTGCCTTCGGCCCCGCGGATGGAGATGTTGGGGAAAAGGCCGTAGCCATCCTCCTCACGGACATAGACGCCGGGAACCTTGGCGAAGATGCGATTCACGTTGAGGTAGCTGTTCTCCTGGATCTCCTCCGTATCGACGTAGTAGCCCGCCCCCGGAAGAGCGAAGACATTGTCCACGCCGCCGATCACCGTCATGGGTTCCAGCGTGTCGGAGGTCACCACGACCGGGGTGCGGGCGGCCTCCGGTTCTTCCCTCACCTCCTCCTGGGCGATGATCGGCAACGTCAGGCCGAGGCTGATGGCTTGGGCACCAGTGAGAACAAGGCCGAGGTGGCCTCGGTTCAGAGAAAAAGCGCTTCGTTTCATGATATGTTGCAATTGGGATTCAATCTCATTATCTATTCCGCCAGAATGGCAAGAGATTTCGAAGTCGAATCCGCGCCGAATTGACGCTCATTTGCGCTCCTTTGATTCCCTCTTGCGAAGGGATAGCGCCATGATGCGCGCCACCCGGTCCTGCTGCCGATCCCACATCTCGCTTGAGTCCGGAGCGCGCCCATCAGAGGATGGAGAAGTTCGTAACCGGTTTCCCCCATGAGAATGATTCTTCGGCGGCTTCTTCCGCTCTCCCTCTCGATGACAACCATTGGCGTTCTGCTCGCCGATAACGATTCGTCTCCGGGGAAAAACTGGCCCGGATTTCGCGGGACCGGCGACGGCCGCGCGGCCGCGGAGGCGAATCTTCCGCTCACCTGGTCCGAATCGGACAATCTTGCCTGGAGAGCGACGCTGGCCGGCTTCGGTCAATCCAGTCCCATCGTCTGGGACGGCCACGTCTACGTCACGAGCACCGGCGGCGATCACAAGGAACGCCTTTTCGTGGAAGCCTTCAACCTGGCCGACGGAAAACCCATCTGGTGGAAGGAATTCGTCGCCACCCAGACGGCGCCCGAGGTTTCGGAGATGATCTCGCGCGGGGCGCCGACGCCGGTCGCGGACGAGTTCGGCGTCCACGCATTCTTCGAGAGCGGCGACCTTTTTTCCCTCGATCACGAAACCGGCGAGCTGCGCTGGGAACGTCATCTGACCACGGAATAC
>JAUIGT010000512.1 GCA_030432615.1 Verrucomicrobiia bacterium | reverse complement strand
CGGTGTTCACCGAGGATGGTGAGGAGTGGTGGCGTCCGGGCATGAGCGGCGTCTGCAAGATCAACGCCGGAAAGCGTTCGCTGATGTGGATCCTGACGCATCGCACCATCGACTTCCTGCGGATGTTCTTCTGGATCTGAGGAAATCGGAGAGAAAGAGAGGAGATGGCTTCACTTTTCCCGACATTCGACGATGCCTGGCACCAGGTCAGCAACCTGAAGCTGTCGCTGCGCGCCGGCATCTCGGTGCGACGACAGCATTTTCGGGGAGAGCTGTGGTATGTCATCCAGGACCCGTTCGCCAACCAGTTCTACCGGGTCCGCCCCGCCGCCTACCGATTCTTGATTCGGCTCGGTCGCGACCGGACCGTGGACGAGGTCTGGGAAGAGCGATTGAAGGCGGATGGCGACGAGGCGCCGGGGCAGGGGGAGGTCATCCACCTGCTGGGGCAACTCTACCAGGCGAACCTGATCCAGGCCGACCTGCCGGGCGATTCCGAGCGCCTGTTCCAGCGACAGAGCGAGCGCAAGCAGCGCGAACTCCGCGGGAAGCTGGTCAGCATCCTCTTCATCCGGATTCCACTGATCAATCCCGATCTCTTTCTCAAGCGAACGCTGTCCCTTTTTCGCTGGGCCATGAGCTGGTTCGGCTGGCTCCTCTGGTTCATTGCGGGAATCGTGGCCGCGAAGCTGATCTTCGACCACTGGGAGGCCTTCCGGGATGAAACCCAGAGCGTGCTCTCGTTTCGAAACCTCGGCTGGCTCTACATCGGTGCCGCCCTGATCAAGGTCGTCCACGAATTCGGCCACTCCTACGTCTGTCGCCACTACGGAGGACAGGTCACGGTGATGGGGGTGATGTTGCTGGTGTTCACGCCGCTGCCCTACATGGATGCCAGCTCGAGCTGGGGCTTTTCCCGGCGAAAACAGCGCATTCACGTGGCCGCCGCCGGGATGATCGTGGAGCTGTTCGTCGCCTTCCTGGCCGTCATGGTCTGGGCGAATACGGGGGCGGGCGTCGTCCACAGCATCGCCTACAACATGGTGTTCGTGGCCTCGATCGCGACTTTCCTGTTCAATATCAACCCGTTGCTGCGATTCGACGGCTACTACATCCTCTCGGACCTGCTCGATTATCCGAATCTGCACCAGAATGCCACCGCGCAGGCCCGGCACCTGGTCGATCGCTACCTCTTCGGGTTGAAAACTTCGCTGCCGCCCACCGACAAGCGGGTCGAGCAGACCTGGCTGATCGTGTTCTTCATCGCCAGCTCGATCTACAAGTTCCTGCTGTTCACCGGCATCATCCTCTTCATTGCCGACAAGTTTCTCGTGCTCGGGTTCATCCTCGCGATCGTGGGCATGATCACCTGGCTCCTGGTGCCGACCGTGAAAGCGGTGAACGGACTTCTCACCGGACCGCGATTGGCGACGGTTCGGCGCCGGGCGATTGCCGTGGGAATCGGGGTGCCGATCCTGATGATCGTGCTGCTGGGTATCATTCCCATGCCGAACCACGGACGAGCCGACGGGGTGGTGATGGCCGAGCGGTACAGCGACATTTTCACCGAGGTCGATGGGCGCCTGGCCGAAATCCTCGTGCCCTCGGGAGAGGTTGTGGAGGCGGGGCAACCGCTGCTGCGCCTGGAAAGCCAGGAATTGGACCTCGCGCTGGAGAGCGAGAAACTTCGCCTGAAGGAAGCCAAGGTGCGCGAGCAGATGGTGGTGGAGGAGGAGTTGGCCCAGGTGCATTTCCTCAAGAAATGGGCCGATGCCATTGGTCTGCGGGTGGCCGATCTCGAGAATCGTAGGGAGAAGCTCGTCATCCGGGCGCCGCATCGGGGGCGCTGGATCGCGCCCAACGTCCACGAGCTTTCCCAGGTCTGGCTGCCGCGTGGTCTCGCCGTGGGTCGCGTGGTCGATGAGAGTGACTACTACTTTTCCGCCATCGTCACCCAGACGAAATCTCACTACCTTTTCGAGCAGGGGGCCGAGGAACTGATTCGCCGTCCCGAACTCCGTCTCCGGGGACAGGCGAAGGAAGTCATCCCCGTCTCGACGCTCCAGATCATTCCCGCCGACCGGAAATACCTGCCCTCGACAGCCTTGGGCATGCTGGGCGGCGGCGACGTGGCCGTTTCCTCCGATCCCAACAGCGGGGGACGGAAGACCAACGAGCCCGTCTTCGAGGTTCGTGCCGACATCGAGCCCGAACAGGAAGCGGTCGTCCTCCAGCACGAACTCTCCGGCGTCGTCCGCATGCGCCTCCACGACGAGCCCTACCTCTGGCAATGGGTGCGGAAAGGTCGGCAGTTGCTGCAGGAACGTTATCGAATTTGAGGAGAATCACCCCAGTGCAAACCGTTCGACCGACCGGACGAGTGAGTGGTGATCAGCGCTGTTTCTTTCATGACTCCCAGCCAGACCTATCGATCCACGTTGTTGGCGAATCCTCCCCGGGTTTACCAGGGGATCGATGCGTGGATGCATGGGTGGGCGAGGCGATTTCGGCCGAAGAAGGAGCGGGTGAGCGAGTTGGAGTCGGAGGCGAAGCGGATTCACGGGCTCGTCGATCGCTACGGAAACGGGAGTCTCGAGCAACTCCAGCGGGAGTTGCGCGATTTCCGCGAGGAAATCCGCTCCCGACCGGGCGAAGTCGGTGACGTTCCCGAACCCGCGATGGCGGCCATCGTGGACGCGGCCCACCGTCGACTCGGCCTGCTCGCCCACCCGGTGCAGATCATGGCGGCGCTCGCCATGCTGCGGGGAGGGTTGGTGGAGGTGGCGACCGGGGAAGGGAAGACCCTCGCCATCGCCTTGGCGGCCGTGGTTAGGGCCTGGACCGACCGTCCTTGCCACGTCGTCACCGCCAACGACTACCTGGCCGAGCGCGACGCCAAGTATCTGGTCCGATTCTTCGAGCTCTGCGGCGTCACCGTGGGGCATGTCGTCGGCAAGATGAGCCCGGCCGAGCGACAGGAAATGTATTGCGGTGCCGTCGTCTACACGACCGCCAAGGAGTTGGCGGCGGACTTTCTCCGCGACGACCTGACCGAGGAGGCGTTCGGTCATCCCGGACGGCGGCTCATCCGGCAGATCTACCAGTCCCGGCCGGCGAAACAGCGGCGGAGGGTCCTGCGCGGCCTGCATTCGGTCATCGTGGATGAAGCCGACAACGGGCTCATCGACGAAGCGGTGACGCCCCTGATCATAAGCCAGAGCAAGGCCAACCTGCCTCTGGAAGAGGCGACCCTTCAGGCGGTGGCGCTTTCCCGGGATTTTCGCCTCGGAACCCACTACGAACGCCTCGAGAAACAGCGCACCGTGAAACTGCGGGACGAGGGATATCACGCCATCGAGAACTCGGCGGAATCGATGTCCGGCATCTGGCAGGGGCGAACCCGCCGGGTCGAACTCGTTCTCAAGGCCCTGGAGGCCCGGGAATTTTTCCACCGCGACAAGCAATACGTCGTCGAAGACAAGAAGATCGTCATCGTCGATGAAAGCACCGGTCGCCGGATGCCCGGGCGGAGCTGGCGGCAGGGCTTGCACCAGGCCGTGGAAGCCAAGGAGGGCGTGCCCATCACGTCGCCGGCCGTGACCATCGCCAGCATCAGTTTCCAACGCTTCTTCCGGCAGTTCCAGGCGATCTCGGGTGCGACCGGCACCGCGTGGGAAGCGGCGGGCGAGTTCTGGCGAATCTACGGAATGCGGGTGATTCGGATCCCGCTGCATCTGCCCTGCCAGCGCCGGGAATTGCCCCCGCGTATTCACGCGACCCGCGACGAGAAGTGGGCGGGCGTCCTCGTGGAATGCCAGGAACGGCACCAGAAGCAACAGCCCATTCTGGTCGGAACCCGCAGCGTGGCCGACAGCGAGGAGCTGGCGGGCCGCCTGCGGTCCGCGGGCCTGCCGTGCCAGGTCCTGAACGCCGTCCGCCATCGGGACGAGGCCGGGATCATTGCCGGAGCCGGGCGAAAAGGCCGCATCACCATCGCCACCAACATGGCGGGGCGGGGAACCGACATCCGACTCGGTGAGGACGTGCAGGAACTCGGTGGGCTCTGCGTGATTGCCACCGAATTTCACGACTCCGGCCGCGTCGATCGCCAACTCTACGGCCGGTCCGGTCGGCAGGGCGACCCTGGCGTGGCCATGACGTTCGCTTCGCTCGAGGACGAATTGCCCGAGAAATACCTTCAATCATGGCTCCGAAACGGCCTGAAGAATGGGCTTCGCAAGCGCCTGCCCGGCGTCCGGGCCCTGGCCAGGGTTCTGCTTTATCGCTGCCAGAAGCGATCCGAGAAAGAGGCCTTCAAGCGCCGGGAGAACGTGCTCAAGGAAGACGAGAGGAAGGCGAAATCTCTCGGATTCGCGAAAAAATCCTGATTTTTTGAAAAGATCCGAAAGGGTTCTGACGGAGGTGCGGATAAGAAAGGTGAAGGACCAGCACCTGCTG
>JAUIGT010000511.1 GCA_030432615.1 Verrucomicrobiia bacterium | reverse complement strand
ATCCAGGTCGAGTTCGCACCCGGGAGCCGCGGTCGCCGCGATCTTCGGTCGTTCCCCTTTCAGGTAAGCCTCCACCGCATCGGCCAAGTAGTCGTGGCGCGGCGTCTCGTGGCTGTAGTTGATCCCGTACTGGTCGCTGAGCGCGCCGCGGTAGAGGAGGGTGCGTTTCGAATCGAGAAAGAAAACCTCGGTGGTGGTGCTCGCGCCCAGCGCGGCCGCGAGGGTTTCCTCGGTATCGTGGACGTAGGGAGCCTCGATCCCGTGCTCGGCGAGCTGGGGGCGGATGTCCTCCAGCGTCTCGCTGGCGAAGGGATTGACCAGCACCAGGGGAATGTCCCGCGTCGCCAGCTTCGCCTCCAGTTCGGCCAGGGCGGGCAGGAATCGTTTGCTCACCGGACAGGTCGCGCTGGTCATGGCGATGACGACGCCCCGGTGATCCTTCGCCTCGGCCAGCGAATGGGTCTCGCCGTCGATCGTCGTGAACGTGAGGTCGGGGATCATTCGCCCGATCCCGACATCGCCCGGCTTGAGAATCTCCGGCCCACTGGTGATCTCGGCGATCTCCGTTTCGGTGACCGGCTGCTCGGGCACCTGCGGGAGAATGCCGGCTCCCAGCCGCTTCACCAAGGCGCGCACGGCATCGAGTTCCGCGGCGTCGATGACATCGTCCCGATTGCGATCGACCTTGTCGAACCAGCCACCGCCGCGGGACTCCTCCCGCGAGAGCTTTCCATCCTTGTCGGCATCGAGCGCGGCCACGAACCGATCGAGCCGATCGCTCCCGTCTTCTTCGGAATCCGGCGGGCTCTCGGGAGCCTCGCCCCGGACCGATTTGCGAAACTCCGCCAGCGTCACCGCCCCGTCGCCGTCCTGGTCGTAGCGGGCGCGGGTGGCCGCATCGGGCAGTTCGTCCTGCGTCACGGTGCCGTCGCCATTGCGGTCGGCCCGATGAAACAGCGCTTCACCCGCGACCCGCTGGGCGTGGAGGGAACTCGCGGAAAGGGCGAAAGCGAAAAGAAAGAGGAGGAGGCGTGGCATGGGAACACAGGGAAATCGTCGGGAAGAAGAAACCCGCCATCGAAGGGCCGGTTCCGGATTCTCTCGAAAAAAGACGGCGCCTTCTCGAGTCCGGTTACAGTCTACCACAAACGCGGCTCTGGGCGTGCGGGCGTCTCGCCCGCTGCGATGCCAGAAAAGGAGCGCGAGCATCCCTGCTCGCTCCCGTCGACCGGGGCGATGAGAGATCATCGTGCTCCAAGGTTCCGCGGCGGGCGAGACGCCCGCACTCCCAGTGACCCGGCAATGATCGCGCCCTTTCTTTTCCGACCAATCTTCGCCAAGCTATCGGCATGATTTCCTCGAAAACGCTCCCCGCCGTGACCGGCACCGCCTTCATTGGCCTCCTCAGCTTCGCCGCCATCACCGCCGCCGACGATGGCGAATGGACCTCGCTCTTCAACGGCAGGGATCTCGCCGGTTGGCACAAGCAACAGGAACGCGGCCAACATGGCACCGGCGGCAACTGGGGCGTAACCGACGACGGCGTGCTCTTCGGCGAGCAGGATCCGCCCGGCTCCGGGAACGGCGGCCTCCTGCTGACCGACGAGAAATTCTCCGCGTTCGAGCTGGAGTTGTCGCTGAAACCCGATTGGGGCCCTGACAGCGGCGTCTTCGTCCGCACCGACGAACGCGGTGGCGGCTGGCAGATCTACGTCGATCATCATGACCACGGCAACGTCGGGCACATCCGGCTGGAGACGAAGCCCTACAGCGTCCCCTTCCGCCCCTTCGGTTTTTCCCGGATCGATCCGGCGCAACCGGCACTCGAGATGGCGGTCGATTCCCGGACCAAGGACTGGCCCGACGATGTCTACGAGATGACCTGCACCCAGCAGGAATGGCTGGACGCCTGGAAGTCGGGCGAATGGAACCGGATGAAGATCCGTGTCACCGGCGGCGAACTGCCGCTCATCGAAACCTGGGTCAACGACCTCAAGGTCTGCCGCTTCGACGCCTCGAAAACGACGCATCCGAAGTTCGATACCGAGAAGGCGAAGGAGGTCGTCGAACCGACCGGCGCCATCGGCCTCCAGGTGCACGGCGGAAAGAACTGGAAGGCCGGCTGGCGGGTTTATTGGAAGGACCTGCGCGTCAGGAAGCTGGAGCCCAAGCAGTAGCCTCAGCCCATTCCATCCGTCGCCGAGATCTGGCGAAGCTCGCGTTCGAGGTAGGCTTTTCGGAAAAAAGGAAAGCCGATACCTCCGACCAGCATCGCGAAGGTTCCTCCGACTAGGAGGGGCAGCCAGCGGTTCGGCAGACTGTTCGACGCCAGCACCGTTCCCCAGATCAGGCCGACGACTCCGAGAATCGCGAGCGTGATCATCGCGCCGAGCACGAAACCGCGCCCCTTTCCTTTCGACGCCAGCAGCATCGCGGCAAACAGGCAGATCGCGACCACGCCCACGGCGATCGCGGTGTGGCGGGAACCCTCACGCGCCGCTTCGGCGAGTCCGATTCCCCGCATCTCGGGCGCTTCATAGAGACGAAAGTTTCGAAACTCGACTTTTCCTCCTCCGGGAAGCACCAGGTTGAGTTCGAGTTTGACCGGTCGCTTTTCCGCGCTGCCGTGAAACGGAAGCACGACCGCTCGCCAGTCGGAACTGCCCGTGAGCTTCTGCATGGGCCCCATCTCGCCGAGGGTCCGGGTGAAAAAGCGCTCGCCTCCCTCATAGACGGTCCACATCTCGAGGTAGGCATCACCTCCGAGGTTTTCGTGGCGCACTTCCCCGGCCACGAGATGAGTCGATTGCGTAATCCCCGGCTGATCAATTTCCGTCAGCCCGACAGATGTTTCGGAACTCGGTTCCCGATTCACTTCCCCCGGCATCTCCACGGAATCGCTCAAGAGCGTCCAGCCGGATTCCACATACGAATCGCTTCCTGTTTCCTGCCCCCTGCCTTTTCCAATGGCGCCGAGCAGTGCGGCCGAGATTCCCAGCCAGAAACCAATAGGACGAGTAGTTTTCATGAGTTGTTCCGGTTCGTGTTCGATTCGTTTTCCCGATGAGCCTCGAGAAGGGTCTTCAAAGTTTCGGCGCTGAGTTTTCCCTCGGTGTACAGCGTCCGTGCCGTGCGCTCGAAGGCGGAAAGCTCCCGTGTTTCGTCGTGGACTCGAACCTTGTCGATGAGGCGGTCGAGCCGGATGCGCACCGTCGGGTAGCTGATCCCGTAGGCTCTCGCGACTTCCTTCAGGGAACCGGATGCGAGGAGGAATCGCTTGAGAAATGCGCGGTCTTCCTCATCCAGCGCCACGAGCCAGGGTTCTATCTCGGATTTTGACATTATTAAACTCAGTTTTCATATTGTTTACTTTCTTTCACTTTATTCAAGTCGTTTTTAACAAAAATAAAATCTCGTTGCGGACCTTGCTTCAAAACCGGGACCGGGCTTCACTGCACGCCATGAATTCAGCCCGGCTCATTCCCCCCTTTTTCCTCCCCGCCCTGGCGATCCTGATCTTCGCCGTTTCGGCCACGGCGAACGATCGCCCGAACTTCATCGTCCTCATCGCCGACGACATCAGCTACGACGATCTCGGCTGCTACGGGAGTCCGAATGGGCGCACCCCGAACATCGACGCCCTCGCCGCCGAGGGAATGAAGTTCACCAACGCCTACCTCACCGCCAGCAGCTGCAGCCCGAGCCGTTCCAGCATCAATACCGGTCGCTACCCGCACAACAACGGCGAAGCCTCCGAACTGCATCGTCCCATCTCCTGGCACCTGCCCTCGATCGGCGGACTGCTCCGCGACGCCGGCTACTACACTGCCCTGGCCGGGAAGAATCACATGACCTGGAAACCGGCGCCCGAGGGTGAGACGCCCCCGACCGACCCCTGGGACAAGGTCTGGTCGCCCAAGGTGGAGGGCAACTCCGGCGGTCACGGCAACTGGATCTCCGCGCTGGAGGAGGCCCCGGAAGACAAGCCTTTCTATCTCTGGCTCGCCGCACTCGACGCCCACCGCGCCTGGGACGGCGACAAGGAATGGGACGAAACCGCCTACGGTCCGAAGCACGATCCCGCCGAAGTCGTCCTGCCGCCCGCCCTGGTGGACACACCCGAGACGCGCGAGGATTTCGCCTCCTACCTCAACGAAGTCAGCCGCTTCGATCATTTCGTCGGCGAGGTCGCCGCCTGGTTGAAGGCGAACGGCGAGGTCGAGAACACCTGGCTGATCATCATTGCCGACAACGGTCGCCCCTTTCCCCGCGCCAAGACGCGGCTCATCGACGATGGCATGCAGACCTACTTCATCGCCACCGGCCCCGGCATCGCTGAGAAGGGCAGCGTTTCCGACTCGCTCATCAGCGTGATCGACATCGCCCCCACCTTTGCCGCCCTGGCCGGAATCGAGAAAAGCCCGACCTTCCAGGGCCGCAGCCTGGTGCCCGTGTTCGCCGATCC
>JAUIGT010000510.1 GCA_030432615.1 Verrucomicrobiia bacterium | reverse complement strand
ATTTCGCATCCTCGCTCGAGGCCCGGCCGCGCAGGTCGTGATCGAGGTGACAGACCACCAGCCTCGCGAAACCCGCCGTCTTCAGCGCGTGCAGCAGTGCCACCGAGTCCCGGCCTCCCGACACCCCGACCAGCGCCTTTTTCCGCGGTGACCAATCGCGGGCGAAATCGTGGACGAGTTCCTCCGTGTTCATGGATCGCCCGTCCGTCGCTCTCCCTTTTCGATCGCGTTCAGCCGATCTTGTCCGATCCGAAGTAGGGCTGCAGGACTTCCGGCACCCTGATCGTCCCGTCGGCCTGCTGGAAGGTCTCGATCAGGGCCACGTAGAGACGGGGCAGGGCCGTGCCGCTGCCGTTCAAGGTGTGGCAGAACTGGTTCTTGCCGTTCTCGTCCTTGTAGCGCAACCGCATCCGGCGCGCCTGGTAGTCGGCGAAATTCGAGCAACTCGACACTTCCAGATACGAGCCATGGCCCGGTGCCCAGACCTCGATGTCGTAAGTCTTGGCGGCGCTGAAACCGATGTCGCCGGTGCAGAGTTCGATGATGCGGTAGTGCAGACCGAGCAACTGCAGGACCTTCTCCGCCTCCTGCGTCAGCTGTTCCAACTGCGCCATCGATTGATCCGGGTGCGTGATGTTCACCAACTCCACCTTGTCGAACTGGTGCATGCGGATCATGCCCTTGCTCTCGCGGCCCGCCGAGCCCGCCTCGCGCCGGAAACAGGGCGTGTAGGCCGTCGTCTTGATGGGAAAATCGGCCGGGTCCTGGATCGTCTCCCGGTAGAGGTTCGTCACCGGCACCTCCGCTGTCGGGGCCAGGAAAAAGGCGTTCTCCTCCAGCCCGTACATGTCGTCCTCGAACTTCGGCAGCTGTCCCGTGCCGTACATGCAGTCGCGATTCACGATGAAGGGCGGGTAGACCTCCCGGTAGCCGTGTTCGCCGGTGTGGAGATTGAGGAGGAACTGGATCAGGGCTCGCTGCAGACGCGCGCCGGGTCCCGTGAAGGCCACGAAACCGCTGCTGCTGATCTTGGTGGCCAGCTCGAAGTCGAAGAGGCCCAGTTTCTCGCCCAGCGTCACGTGGTCCAGGGGCTCGAAGCCGTCGAAGACCGGTTTCTCGCCCCAGCGGCGAATCTCCGGGTTGGCCGTTTCGTCCTGGCCGACGGGGCAATCGGCGTGCGGCAGGTTGGGAATGCTCAGGAGCAGTTCCCGCTGGCGGGCGTCGGCCGCGTCGGCTTCCTCGCCGATCGCCTTGATCTTGTCGCCGATGCCGCGGACCTGCTCCTCGATCTCCGAGGTGTCCTCGCCGGCCTTCTTCTTGATCCCGATCTCCTTGGAGATCCGCTTGCGATCCCCTTGGAGGGCCTGCTTTTCCGTTTCCCCGGAACGGCGTTTCTCGTCACAGGCCAGCACCTCGTCGACCAGTTCCCAGGCGTCCCCGCCGCGGGTCTTGAGCCGTTCCTTGATCCCTTCCGGATCCTCGCGCAGCAATCGGATATCGAGCATGCCGCGAGTGTAGACCAGCCTCGTCGATTGGCAACGGGGGAGCGACCTTCCAGTCGGGCGAAAGTCTGATTATTTTTTCCGAAAATATGATTCTGTCATTTTTCGGATTGAAAAAAGGGGATTTTTGCCTATTTTTCTTCCATGAAATTCACTGTGGATCTGGAGGAGAGCACCATCGAGAGCTTGATGCGGGTCACCGGGATCGACAAGAAAGGTCCCGCGGTGGCCAAGGCCGCGACCGAGTTTCTGAAGCGCGAAATGGCGCGCGAATTCGCCAACAAGGTCATGGACGGCGAGTTCGAGGACTATCCTCTGACCAACGACGAGTTGGAAGGGATCGAGCGCTGAGAGCGGTCCGATCGGAACGTCATGGTGATCGTTGATACCAGCGCGTGGATCGAGTTTTTCCGTCGCGACGGAGATCTCAAGGTGAAGCTCGCGGTCAAGGCGTTGCTGGACGAATACGAGGCAACCCTGTGTGGTCCCGTCGAAATGGAATTTCTCGGCGGCGCCTTCCCGCACGAGCGACCCAAGATCCAGGCTTGGTTCGATGTCATTCCCTACCTGCCGAACGACCAGAAACTCTGGCGTAAGGCCGCGACCACCTACGCGGAATTGCGGGCCAAAGGCTTGACCGCTCCCTGGAACGACATTCTCATCGCCACGATCACGCTGGAGACCGGTCACCGCGTCTACGCCGTGGATCGCCATTTCGACGCCATGGCGGAGCACCTGTCCCTGCGCCTCTACGAGCCGGGATACAACGGTGGTTTCTCGCGAGAGAATTAGGAGACTGTGGAAAAACTCTGAAACGAAAAACCAAAGGATATGGAGGGGGATGAACTTGCGGCTTCGCCGAATAGCCCTTTCAAGTGTCCCTTCGGGCTGCGGCCCTTTTTCCACCTGCCTTCGTTGCGAATCGGTCAGGTAGCCGGCTACCTTTCCTCATCGCGCCTCGTCAGGCGAAAAAATGACTCGCAGTTTTTCCTTCCATAGTTTTTCCACAGTCTCTTAGGACTTCGATCGCCGTATTCATGAATCCCGAGAGATCGAAACCGACGGAAACCAGGAAGAAGGAGGTGATGCTCCTTTCCGGGGGAAATCCACAGATCCCGAAGGGCGATGGCGACGTCCCGGTGCGGGAGTATCTCGACGCGATGCCGGGTTGGAAGCGGGAGGTCGGCGAGCGGCTGGATACGCTGGTCACCGACCTCGTGCCGGAGGTGCGGAAGGCGGTGCGGTGGAACTCGCCTTTCTACGGCGTGGAAGGTCAGGGCTGGTTTCTCTCGTTTCATGTCTTCACTGGCTACGTGAAGGTCACGTTCTTCAATGGAATCTCGCTGGATCCGCTTCCGGACGGCCACTCCGAGAAAAGCGGTGACTCGCGATGGCATCATCTGCACGAAGGCGACTTCGACGTGGCATTGCTGGCACGCTGGATCCGGCAAGCCGCGGCGTTGCCCGGTTGGGATCCGAAAGGGAAGGAGCCGGCGTCCAAGAAAGAACAGGAGCCGATGCCGGAAGAACTCGTGCGGAAACTGGCGGAGGATCCCGAATTGAAAGCCGCCTTCGAAGCCCTGACTCCGGGGCGGCGGCGGGGCTACCTTCTCCACATTTCGGGCGCCAAGCAGTCGAAAACCCGGGCGGCCCGCGTCGAGAAATGGCGTTCCCGGATTCTCGAGGGAAAGGGAATGCACGATCGGTGAGCCGAGCTCGGGTCGCTCACCGGGCCGCGTTCGCGTTTTCCTCCTCCCTCCGGAAAAACCGGAAGGTGTGCCGACTGCCGGTCGGAGTGAGGTGGGTGTCGGCGTCGATCGGTGGAAGGGCGAAACGCGCGAGAGGCGGGGCATCGAAGGGCGCCAGGGTCGCGGGCCGGTAGCCGTCCATGTCGTTCCAGCCGAGCACGAGCCAGCCACCGGGTCGGAGGACGCGGGCGAGTTGCCGGGCGGCGGTGGCGATGGCGTCGTCGTCGTTGACCCCCCAGCCGAGGACGCCGTTGCAGATGACGAGGTCGTAGGCTTCAGCGTCGTAATGCTGATCGAGTTCGAGGAGGGAACCGACCCGGTGATCGCCGTCGCGACCGCGGGCATAGCGGGCTTTGTCGGGATCGAGGTCGATGGTGTGGTAGCGGTCGGCGCGCAGCAGGGAGGGGTAGGCGCGCGTGTACCAGTCGCAGCCGATGTCGAGCACGTCCCGCGCGCCGGCTTCGTCGCGGAACCAGGGAAAGACAGTTTCCTCCAGGAAGATTCGATCCGGGGTGCGGAGTCGGAAATGCCCGTCGATGCGGCGGGTGCGGGCGTAGAGTTTCCAGTCGTCGGGGACGATTCGCTTGAGGAGGGCGATCGGGGACATGGATAACGTGAGCGGGTGGCGGAATGAGGCGGGCGGGAACGCGGAAAGACTTTTTCTCGATCCGGATATGCCGGTCGAAATCTACTCGGGCCGTGAACCGATCGCCATCAGCGTCTGGAAATGCGGCGATTCCGCTTCGCGGTCCACGAGGGCCATCTCGATGTCGCGGAAGCCGGCGTTTTCGAGAAACTCGTTGAGTTCCAGCTCGGAGAAGCCCAGCCAGACGTCGGCATACAGCTCGCGGGCCTCCTCGAAACCATGCTTGAGAAGGTCGAGGATGACGATGCGGCCACCGGGCTTGATGATCTCGAAGGCGCGTTCCACGGCCCGGTGCGGTTTCTGGGCGTGGTGAAGAGCCTGGCTGAAGAAGGCGAGGTCGATCGTCCCGGGTTCGATGGGCGGATCCTCGATATCGCCGAGGCGGTACTCGAGATTGGTGAAGCCGTTTTCCTTGGCCACCGAGGCGCCGAACTCGACCATCTTTTCGGAATTATCGATGGCGATGACGCGTTCGGCACGCTGGGCAAGGAGCTGGGAAAAGGTACCCTCGCCGGCGCCGAGATCGGCGATGACCATGGGCGGCATCAGTTTGAGCAAGGTCTCGGAAAGC
>JAUIGT010000509.1 GCA_030432615.1 Verrucomicrobiia bacterium | reverse complement strand
GTTGGCCATCTGCGGAACGCTGGTGGTGCGGGAGCTGAACCGCCAGAAGCGCAGCGAGGCCGCCCAGGCGTTCTCCACCGCGGCCGGCGAGCGATCCATCGAGAAACTCGACGCCGTGGTTTCCGAATACGAGGGAATGGCCGCCGCCGGGAACGCCCTGCTGACCAAGGCCGAGATCCAGCTGACCCAGGAGAAATTCGAGGACGCCAAGGTCACCCTGCTGACCTTCGTCGACAAATACGGCAAGCATCCCCGCCACGCCCAGGGACTCTACGCGCTGGGCAACCTGAGCCAGCGGACCGGTGACTTCGGCCTGGAAGACGCTCCGGGCGGCGACCTCGGACCGCTGGTTCTCATCCGCATGGGCGACCTCGCCCTCGCCGAGGCGGACCAACTCCGCGAGGAGGGCAAGAAGGACGAGGCCGAAGCCAAGCTCGACGAAGCCCGGCAGAGCTACGAGGAAAGCATTACGCGCCCCGAGTTTCGTTCCAGCCCCTTCATCGCCATGGCCGAGACCCGTCTCGAACTGGCCAAGGTCGGGGACGTGCCCGTGGTTCCGGCTCCCCCGGAACCCGAGCCCGAACCGGCTCCCGCCGCTCCCGAGCCGAAGCCGGCAACTCCGCAGCCCAACGCACCCGCGGCCAGCGATGCGAAGCCCGCGGCCGAGCCCGCCGGGGAACCGAAGAAAGCTCCCGCCGCCAAGCCGGCTCCTTCCCAGGAGAAACCGGCAGCCCCGAAGCCGGCTCCCGCCCAGAAGCCCGCCGGAGAGGCGAAGGCCCCGCAAAAGCCCGCCGCCAACGCCTCGAAGCCGAAACCCGAACCGGCCGCCGATCAGCCCAAGCCGGCGGCGGAAAAACCGAAACCGGCCGCCGATCAACCCAAACCGGCCCCGAAACCGGAGACTCCGGCTCCCGCTCCGCCCCCCGGGAACTGATCCGCGTCTCACTCTCTCCCGCGCGCCAGGCCATCGAGGTGAGCGATCCTCGCGAACGTTTCGCCCGGTTCAGCGGCTTCGGCCGAACACTGGAGGGACTGCGCGATCTGGTTCGCGTCCTCGAGATCGATTTCGAGGCCCTGCGGCGACCGCTGCGCCGTTGCGATCTCGGGCGCTGCCGAGGCACCTGCTGCCATGATGGCGTCTACCTGGATCGTGACGAGGTGGCCGTGCTCTCTTCCCTGATCGACACCCACCGGGCCGAACTGGAAGCGCTGGGAGCGGAGATGCCGCCGGAGCCGATCGTGAACGGCGACTGGCTGGGCGTGGTGTCGGGTCCCAAGACCGCGACACGTCCCGAGCCGATGGCGGCCATGGCCGAGAACTATCCGCCGCACTTTCCCGATACCGCCTGCGTCTTCCTGCTGCCGGACGCCCGCTGCGCGTTGCAGCAGTTCGCGATCGACCAGGGCCTCGATCCCTGGTTCTACAAGCCAGCCACCTGCTGGCTGCATCCCCTCGCCATCGACCAGCCCGACGACGGCCGGGTGGTGCTGACGCTTCACGATGCCGGAAACGATCCCCAGCGTTTCCCGGACTACGACGGCTTCGCCAGTCGCACCCCCTGCGGCGTCAGCCCGGCCACCGGCGGCAGGCCCGCGTGGGAAGTCCTTTCGGCGGAAATTTCCCGACTCGGGGAAATCGGCGGGCGGGACCTGCTCGCCGAGATCCGGACCGAGAGCGGAGCGGATTGATGCTCGCTCGATTCAAACCTGCTTCTTCGGCAGATCCTCGAAGAACTCGACCACGCCCGTCTCCAGGCAGTATTCGGCACCGACGATGCGGAGGCCGTTCTTTTCGACCAGCGACTCCAACAGCTGCGATCCGTGACGAAGGTGATTGGTGGCGGCCCGGATGTTGGCCCGCACGGCTTGGCGCATCAGTTCATCGCGATCGTTGCGCAGGTCCGTCTCCAGGAGGATCTCCACCGAGGGACGGATGCGATCGACGATGGAACCGAGATTCGGCGACCGATTTTCCGACGGCTGGATCAGTTCGTTGACCGTGGCGGTGACGGCGCCGCACATGGTGTGCCCCATCACCACGACGAGCCGCGTGTTGAACTGCTCGGCGGCGAACTCGACACTGCCCACCTGCGAGGGCGCGACCACGTTGCCGGCGACCCGGATGACGAAGAGATCGCCCAGCCCCTGGTCGAACACCAGTTCGGCGGGCACCCGGGAATCGGAACAACCGAGAATGATGGCGAAAGGCTCTTGGCCACCCAGCAACTCGGCTCGGCGGGCGTGGCTGGCCAACGCGTCCTCCCCGCGCACATCGGCGACGAAGCGCGCGTTTCCTTCCTTGAGCCTGGCGAGGGATTCCGAGGCAGAGATCATGGACCCGTGACCTAGTCCCATCTCCCGTGTTCCGCAACTCGGGAAAGGGAATTCACCTTTCCGGTCTCCGGAATCAATCGAGCCCGTCGAACATCTCCGCCGCCTGGTTCAGTCCCTCCCGCAACAGCATGAAATCACCGCAGTTGGCCAGGAGATGGGCTCCCTGCTCACGGCGCCGCTTCATTTCCGCCGGGCTTCCCGCCGGACACGACCAGTAGACGTCGTGCGCCTTCGCGGCGGCGGCCACTTTCTCGAAGGCGGCCTCGAGTCGGCTGCCGTCATCGCCATCCAACTGGTAACGAAGCCCGAGATCACCCGGCCCGAGGAAGAGCATGTCCAGTCCGGGAACGGCCGCGATTTCCTCGATGTTCTCGACCGCCTGCGGCGTCTCGATCTGGACGACGAGGAACGTCTCGCGATTGGCCCATTCGACGTATTCGAGCGAGTTCTCGTTGATCCGGTAATCGGAATCGAATCCGGCGTTGTCGAGGCCGCGGTCTCCGATCGGCGGAAATTTCACCGCCTGCACCAGCTCGCGCGCGCGCTCGGCGGTCGAGACGTGGGGAATCATCAGACCGGTCGCGCCCTCTTCGAGATAGCGGTAGAGACCGGTCTTCTCCAGCGTTGGCGCGCGGAGCATGCAGTCGATGTCGTAGAGTCGGAAGTGGGCCATCAGCGCCTGCAGCTCCCGGAAATCGAATCCGCGGTGCTCGAGATCGAGCCAGATGCAGTCGTATCCCGCCCGGACCGCGTGCGCGATGTAGGGCGGGATGTAGTTGCCGAGGTTGGCGCAGCGGGCGACACCGCCTTCGCGAATCCGTTTCAGGGTCTTGCTGGTTCTCATGGAAGATGGATTATCGGGAAAGTTGCAGGAGAGTCTGGGCCGCGCGGACGCGGGCGTCGAGATGCTCGTCGCTCTCGATCATTTTTTCCAGCGTCGGCTGCACGAATGCGGCCTTGGCATCGCCGGCGAAAGTCGCCGCGTAGGTGCGGATCGCGGGATCTTCGGACTCGAGATTGTTCGCCAGCGCCTCAAGGCCCGCCGGGTCTCCCAGGGCGGCGAGCGCGTGCTCGACGTAGGCCTTGATCAGCGGCGTCGGCGCGTCGGAAAGGCGTGCCCGCAGCGGCTCGATGTCCTCGGCATTGCCGATGCGGCCGAGAATCCAGGCGGCGATCTGGATGCCATCCGCCTCGTCGCCGTCGCGCACTTCGCGGATGTAGGCGATGGCGTCGAGATCCCCCTGCCGTGCCAGGGCCGCGGCCGCCATGAGACGCAGTTTCAGGGAATCGCCCTCGCGGAAATGCCGCCGCATCGCCTCGGGATCACCCACTTCGTGAACCTTGTAGAGACTTTCCGCCGCGTGGACATGGCCGTAGGAATCGGCGCTGGTCAGGACTTCGGCGAGGACCGCGACCTGTTTCCGATCCCCGGCGCGGACCAGTTCCCGGGCGATACCGCAGCGATGCTGGGCGTCGTGATCGGTCGCCAGTTTCGGCTCGAGAAAGGCCCGCACTTCCTCGCCTTTCCCGGCCAGGGTCAGGCCTTCGGCGGCGTGAATGGAAACCCAGAACTGATCCTCTCCCGGGGCATTGAGTCCTTCGCGCAGCACCGCCAGCGCCTTGGCCTCGGTGGGGGGCTCGAGTGACACCTCGCCGCTCTTCGGTCTCTTGGATTGGCATGAAGTGAACGCGAGAAAAAAGAGAATCAGAGTCAGGGAATTTTGGAGCACTTTCATGGATGGAGTTGGAAGAGTAACGTCGCCTGATACAGAGCCTGCCCCGGATTCAGGGCCGGCGGCAATAGGTTTTCCAAGCCAGATCAATTCCGAAAAGCAGGACCAGGGACAGGATTCCTCCCAATAGTTTCGGTGGCATCGCGAGATTCACATTTGTGGGTATCAACAGGAACAGGCAGAGAACCAGAATCACCGCCACGATTTGAAGCCACGTGGGCCAGGATTTCTTGAATGGGTCCATCAGCTTACTCCAATCTCTTATTCACCCTTACGTGCCTTGCGGGCTCCAGTGATCAGACTCATCAACCAACCGATCGACAGAGTAACCATGAGAACGGCGGGGGTGATCCACTGAAAACTGATGGGATCAGGGGCACGAACCAAAGGCACTCCCGTCTTTTCATC
>JAUIGT010000508.1 GCA_030432615.1 Verrucomicrobiia bacterium | reverse complement strand
CCCCGGAAGGGATAGGAGAGAATGTCGAGAACCCAGGGCAATTCCCTGTCCTCTTCGTCGTTTGTTTTCATGGAATCGAGGAGACGTCTGACCGGGATCGTAGGAAGTCGCCCGCCGGAGGTCAAGGGGGGAGGAGGAAGGAGGCCGCGAGGGGCTCGCTTTCCGCCTTCCGGTCCTTGCGCGCTGTGGTAGGATCGCGGATTCCTGGGCGAATGCCGGGAATGGTCCGAAACCATGAAAACCACCCTCGAAACCCTGCGACGTCGCCTCACCGAACAAGTCGTCGGATCGGATGACGCCGCCTTCTGCGTCCTCACCGCGCTTCTGGCCGGCGGGCACGTGCTCATCCAGGGCGCGCCGGGGATCGGGAAGACTTCGCTGGCCAAGTCCCTGGCGCAGTTGATCGATGGCACCTTCCGCCGCGTCCAGTTCACCCCCGACCTGCTGCCGTCGGACCTGCTCGGGCACTCGATCTTCAACCAGGCCACGGGCGAGTTCGAGTTCGTGGAGGGACCGGTCTTCTCCCACCTGGTGCTCGCCGACGAGATCAACCGCACCAGCCCCCGCATCCAGAGCGCCCTGCTGGAGTGCATGAACGAGTCGCAGGTCTCCATCGACGGGGTCACCCGGAAGCTGGCCTCGCCGTTCCTCGTGATTGCGACCCAGAACAATCGTTATGCGGCTGGAACCTTCCCGCTTCCGGAGCCGCAGTTGGACCGATTTCTCCTCTCCGTGGAGATGACCCTGCCCGACGCCGAGAGCCAGGCCGAGATCCTCAGGTTGCACGCCGGCGGACTCAACGGCTCCGGGCTGGAGTCGCTGGTCTCGGTGGAAACCGTGGCTGATTGGCAGGCGCGGGTCCGGCAGTTGCCGGTGGCGGATTCGATCTGTCGCTACATCGTTTCCCTCTGCGACGCGGCGCGGGAACATCCGGCGCTGGGCGACGGAGTCAGTGCGCGGGGATCGATCGCCCTGATGCGAGCGGCGCAGGCGGCGGCGGTGCTCGACGGACACGAGGCGGTCTACCCGGACGACGTCAAGCGCATGGTGGTGCCCGTGCTGGCGCATCGGCTGTCACCCGCGGGGGAGGAATACGGAAGTGAACTCCCACGGCGGGGGAGGGTCATTGCGGTGCTGCGGGAGATCCTGGAAACGGTCCCGGTTCCGTGATGGCGGCGAAGGGGCAGATTCCGGACCTGGAAGTGGAAAGACCGCGATTGACCGCGTCGGGTCTCGCGGTCTGGTGGCTGGCGGTCGGTCTCCTGGTGATCGGCGTGTTGCGCTACGATGGCGCCCTGATCTGGCTCGGCGGGGTCGGGATGATCGTGATGGTCGTGGCCCGCTGGTGGGCGCCGAAGAACCTGCGGGATCTGGAACTGGTGCGCCGCCGTCCCGCGCGCGTGTTTGCCGGAGAAACCTTCGAGCTGACCCTCGTGGTGAGGCGGCCGGAAACGATGCCGAGCTGGTATCCCCGGACCGGGTGCGCGGTGGAAATCCGCGATGGCCTGCTGCCGAAGCGCCAGCCGGGCGTGTTCCTGGCGCGTGGATTGCGGCCGGGTGAATGGGCGGAGGGAAGCGCCAGCATGCGATGCTTCCGCAGGGGGCGATACCGGCGAACCAGCGTGGAGATCCGGACCCGTTTTCCCTTGGGCCTGTTCGAAACCCGGGCGTCGGGAACCCTGCTCGACGATCGGCTCGCAACCGATGGCGGGCTGGTGGTCTATCCCCAGCCCTTCCTGCCGGAGGCACTGAAGCGTGACCTGGAACTGGCTCGCTTCGATCTCGGTTCCCGCCACGGAATCGAGCCGGAACCGGGCGAGGAATACCGGGGCATTCGTGAATACCGCAGTGGAGATCCGGTGAAGGCGGTGCACTGGCCGGCGACGGCCCGGGCGGGCGGGTTGATGGTCCGGGAGTGGGATCCACCGGCTCCGCGGCCGGCCCGGTATGGGTTGCTGCTGCACACCTGGGAGAAAGGCGGCGGCCGATTGTTGCGGCCCGACCGATGGGAACTCGCGCTGCGGATGGCTACCGGCCTCGTGGCTCACTGTCGCGCCACTGGAATCGGTCTCTGGTTTGCGGACGAGACTGGCCGGTCTGCGGCTCCGATGCGCCGAATCCCGGAGGCGGTCTCTTTCGGCGAGGCACTGATGCACCTGGCGCTGGTTCCGCGAGTGCGGATGCCGGGCATGGAACGATTCCGCGCGTCGCTCGAACAACTCGTGGCCCAATGCGATCGGGTCTTCGTGATCAGCGACGTGCCGCAGGAGTACTGGCGCGGCGAAATCGAAACATGGGCGCACGGAAACCGCGTTGTCTGCATCGATGCGGAGTCCGTGGTGCCGGTTCGAAAACGGGTCGCTCTCACGCCGGAGGTCGTGTCGGGATGAAGCGCCTGGCCGCCAGTCTCGTCCTGCTCGTGATCCTCGTGATCGAGGCCTTCCTCTCCCGTGCCATCACCGGCGTGGGATTGCACCAGGCGCTCGTCGTGCTCGGTGTCTTCCTCTTCCTGGGAGCGCGGTGGGGAGGGACTTCGGTCACCCGATCGAGCGGGTGGTCCCTGGCCCTGCTCCTGTCGCTGGGAGGAGGATTTCTGCTGGGCGGTGGGACGGTCCCGGTGAGCTTGTCGGAATTGCCGTGGGTGTTTCACCTGGCCATCGGTTGGCACTTCGGTCTCTGGGCGGCAACGCTGGGGCCCAGGCTTCGTCGCGGAAAAGCGGAGCGGAGACCGCCGGCCTTCGCTCTCGTGGCGGGCGGGGTGCTGGCAGCCGGGTTCGTGGTCTGGACGGTTGGCCATGTGGAGATCTACGGCACTTCCGTGCTTGCGGTGCGGTCGGGCACGATGGCGGTTCTTGGCGGCAGCCTCTGGCTGGCGTGGCAGGCTTCGTCGGAGCGAGCACCGACGATGGGAGCGCCCGCTGCCGCGGTCCGGAGAGGACGAAATCGCGGGGCTTTCGGTGGGACGACCGTGTTGTTCCTGGCGTTGGTTCTTGGGGGTGTCCTTGTGTTCGGCGCCTGGTCGATCCAGGGCGCGGATCGCGTCGCCCTGTGGTGCTACGCCTGGCTGGGAAGGGCGGACGACACCACGGCCCTGCAGGATTTCGACGAGGCGGCGCCGGCGGTGGTGGGCGGTGGTGGATTCGACGACGACGCCATGCGCCAGTTGCCGCGACGAGCCGACCTGACGCTGGATGACTCGGTCCGTTTTCACCTCTGGTTCGATCAACCGGACCAGATGCGGCGAGCCCTGCGCCGGCCGATCTACCTGCGAACTTCGACCATGGGGCATTTCTCGGGCGGGGGAGGACTGGGACCGGTTCGGCGCGGCTCCTGGATCTACGATTCCGACGATGGAAGGGAAGACGGAGTCACCCGACTGCCCGGTCCGGCGAAGGAGCGGGATTCCGACCCGATCGAGTATTGGGCGCTGGTGGATCAGCGACAGGCGCGCGAACTGCCCCTGATGCCAGGGACGACCGCGCTCGGCCTGTCGGGCGTCTACGCTTTCGCCGACGACTGGTATCAACTGGCGCTGGAGCAGCACCAGGAACGGGTTCGGTTCAAGGTGCACGCCGATACCCGGTCCTGGCGAGCCATCATCGGAGGTCGTGGTTTGGAAAAGGGAGACGCCGACGTGGACTATCTCCAGTTGCCCAACACGGAGCTGACCGAGCGACTGGTCCTGTTGGCACGGGAAGCCGCTCCCCGGGATTGGCCGTTGGAACAAAGGCTCGACGCGCTGCGGGGCATCGTGAGTGGATGCCGCTACAGCCTCAACTACGACAATCCCGACGACCTCGAGCCGGTCGAGAATTTCCTCTTCGGCGAGCGCCGGGGACATTGCGAGTTGTTCGCCGCCAGCACCGCCATGTTGGCCCGGGCCATCGGGGTGCCGTCGCGGGTGGCCTTCGGGTTCAGCGGGGGCGAGTACCATCCGTCCCGCCGCCTGGTTGCCTTTCGGCAGAGCGACTTCCATGCGTGGGCGGAGATCCACCTCGCCGAGTTTGGATGGGTGATTTTCGACACGACGCCGGACGGCGCGGGAGCCGCGGGACCGGCGGAGCGAACTCCCGACCAGCGGGTCTTTGGCGCTGTCGATCCGGAGCGGTTCGAGGACTTGGGCGGCGAGCGCCTGCTGGACCGGGTCGAGTTGCCGTGGTGGAGCCGGGCGACCTCGGTTTTTATCGAGGGAGTTTCCCGCTGGTTCGGAGCGATCTGCCTCGCGGCGGTCCTGGTCGCCGCTGCGGGTTGGGCCTGGCGGCGGAGGCGCTTGCGGAGTGCCGACGTTTCCCCCGGAGCGATGCGACTCGGGGAAAAAGCCGGGGGGAAGAGGGAATCCGTCGGCCTGATACGGGAGTTCCTCGAAGCCTGCGCCGCCCGGGGCTGTGTGAAGGCGCCGGGAGAAACCCTGGCCGAGTTCCTCGAAACGCTGAGGGGGAGGGGGCTCGCGAGTCCCGACCTCGACGACATGGTCG
>JAUIGT010000507.1 GCA_030432615.1 Verrucomicrobiia bacterium | reverse complement strand
CCAGCGGCGGTCCGGCGCATTGACGTGGAATTCCCGGCTGAACTCGGCGCTCTCGAAATCGATGTCGTCCCAGCCGAAAGCGGCCGAGAGCTTGTCCAGGATGCCCTCGGGACGGATGCACAGTTCTTTCAGCGGAAACGGAGCGGTCAGCACCGCGACGGAAAAACGATGGTGCTGGGTCTTCCGCTTTCCGTCGGAGTCGCGGGAGTGGGTTTCGTAGTGGTAGTCGAAGGCCTCGATCTCGAACTCGTCCAGCCTGCCGGCGAGGATGTTGTGGGCGTAGCGATTGCTGCCCCGGTCGAGGAAATCGAACTGGAGATACTTGGCGTCGAAACCGCGCACTTCTTCCGGCTCGAAATACCACTGCCGCGCGGCCGCGAACTGCCGGAGTTTTTCGCGACGCTCCTTCTCCGCGCGATGACTGAACACCGCCAGGACCACCACCAGAACCACGAATCCGCCGAACAGGAAAAAGGGAAACAAGATCTCCATGAGCGGCGTCAGGATAGGAAAAACCGCCCGATCCCGCGATTACAAAAGCGGGAAACGATTGCAGTCTTCGGCGCGAATCCTCCCGCTTGCACGTCACGCCTGTCGCGCGAAGTCGGGAATCCCGTCGAGCAGGTGGTAGCCGGTTTCGAGAACGCGGCCCAACTCCGCCGCTTCGAGCCGATACTTGGTCTTCACCGTGAGGTGCCGCCCGTGCAGGGTGATGGGATGGCGCGGCGATCGGAGCAGGCGATCGATGGCACGCGGGTGAAGCACATCGTAGGCCCAGCGGCGGTCGTCGGCGCTGACGTGGAATTTGCGACTGAACTCCGCGCTCTCGAAATTGATGTCGTCCCAACCGAATGCCGCGGACACCTTGTCGAGCAGGCCTTCCGGCCGGATGGCGAGGCGCGCCAGGGGAAAAGGGCTTTCGAAAACCAGGACGGAGAATCGGTGGTGATCGGTGGAGGTATTCCCCTCGGCGTCGGTCGAATAGGTCTCGTAGTGGTAGTCGAAAGCCTCCACTCCGAACTCTCCCATCTGGCCGTGAATGACGTTTTCCGCGTAGCGATTGCTGCCCTTGCGCAGGAAACCGTGGGCCGGGTAGCGACGGTCGAATTTGCGGAAGCGACCGCCGGAAAAGTCCAGGCCGAGCCGCGCGGCGAGCGCCGCCAGTTCCTCGCGCCGCTTTCTCTCCTGGAAAAAGCCGACGACCATCGAGATCACCGCGATGACGGCGACCAGTCCGAAGATTCCGAAGAACCAGGGAAAACCCTCTCCGTTCATGACGCCGACCCTACCGAGCTTCCGGAGGCCCTGCGACTACAAAAGCCCGAAGCGATTGCAACGGGAGGACCGAACAGGGTATGGTGTCGGACCCGACCCTCTCGGGTCGGGGCGTTCTTCCCATTCCCTTCTTCCATCATGCCGACATCCCGCGTCCTTTCCCTGGCCACGATGGCCCTCGGCGCGGCGTGGCCTGGCGTGGCGAGGAGCGCGGAAACGCCAGCGCCGGCTCCCCTGCAGCTGCCCTGTCTCGCCGAGCTGGTCGAGCAGGCGAGGTCGGGCGAGGGACCATTGGCTTTCGAGGAGGCGTTTTTCGACGGCCCCTACCACCGGGTGACCTCGAAGGCGAACGCGACCGAACTGATCGATGAGGGGCACGCCCTCCTCCACGGTTTCTGGAACGCGGAGGCGGAGCGCCACTTTCGCGAGGCCTTCACCCGCGACCCGGAATCGGTGGAGGCGTTGCTGGGCCTGGCGCTGACAAATGCGGAACGCCCGCGCCGATTCGAAACCTTTCTCGCCAAGGCGGAAGCGGTGGCCCGCGCTCGGCGATCAGTGGAGGAAGAAACCCGCTGGTGGCTCGCGTCCCTGCGCGAATCCGATCCGGCAGCGCGCCGCCAACTCCTGGAAAAACGGGTGGCGACCCATCCGGCGGCAACGCTGCCGACGCTGTGGCTGGGCCGGGAAGCGGTGCTCGGTTTTCACCGCCAGCGCGAGCATGCGGGAAGCCGGGCAGCCTGGGACCGGTTGCTGGCCGCGAGCGGATCGCCGACCGCATCGACCTATCGCCGCCTGCTCTGGGCGAACGATCCACCGGCCGACGATCTCCCCGGCCTGGTGCCTCCGGATTCCTCCGCCACCGCGGACGCCTGGCGCATCGCCGGCGAGTTCGAGAAGCACCGCGGCCGGCTGGAGGCGGCGCTGGACTTCCATGTCGCCGCGGTCCGCGCCGACCTCGACTGGCTGGCGTCACGCATCGCCCTGCCCGACGACGCGCAGAACCTCGGGGCCAACTCGGCCGCCCTGGCCCTGCTGCTCGCGGACCTGGGACGCGGCGCGGAGGCGCGGGAAATCGCGGCTCGTTTCCGCGATCTCCCCTACCATCCCGGCGCCGCCGGCACCACGCAGCCCTGGCGGCGGGTCGAGGACACCTGCCGGGAAGCCAACCGGCAAGCGCTGGAGCAGCTCGCGGAACGCGGGGAACGGGGCGAAGCGATCGATGCCGCGATCGCCGCAGGTCGACTCGAGGACGCGCTGGCCATGGCGAACGAGGACCGTGCCGCGCGACCGTGGGCTTTCGATGCGAAGGCGCGCGAGATCGAGGTCCTGTGGAAATCGGACCGAAAAAAGGACGCGCTCTTCGCGTTCGACCAGGCGTTTCGCAAGCGGCTGGCGCGGGCCGACGCGATCTGGCTGGACTCACCCGTCTTCGCGGAAATGGCGGAGGCGATCGGAATCGACCCGATCGTACGCGACGCTCCCGATTCGACCGCGCTGGATGCCCTGGCCTGGCGAGCGCCCGAGGCGCCCTCGGTCGAACTCGTCGGCGGCGACGGCAACCGGCGGTCGCTCGGAGGACGGCGGGAACGAGCCACCTTGGCGATCTTCTTTCTCGGGGCGGGTTGTCCTCGTTGCGTCGAACAACTGACCACCTTCCTGCCTCACGTGGATGCCTTCACCGATGCCGGGGTCGATGTCATCGGCATCAGCACCGACGCTCCCGAGGAGACCGCCGACGATTTCCCGATTCCGCTTTTCGCCGATCCGGACCTGGCGGGGTTTCACGCCTGCGGAGTCTACGACGAATTTCTCGAGCGCCCCCTGCACGGCACCTTCCTGATCGATGCGAACGGCGCGATTCGCTGGCGGGAAATCGGCAACACCGCGTTCCTCCGCGCGGATTTCCTTCTCAACGAGTTGCCGGTGCTGTTGCCCTCGAAAAACGCGCGAGAAAAGGATTGACCATCGGGCTCGGTTTCCGCCTTAATCGTCGGAATTTCCCGGCCCTTCGGAAATCCGAAAAATCCCCCATTTCTCTCCAGCCCGGGCCGGGAACCCAGCGCGCCGAAAACGGACGCCCTCCCACGCTCTTTTTCCCTCGATCCCCCGCCGCCATGAAGCGCCGTCTCCTCTGTCTTTTCTCCGGCCTCCTCTTCGCCCACGCCCCGGCCTTCGGCAACGATCTCGATCTCGACGGCAACGGTCTCGACGATGTCTGGGAGGAGCGCTACCAGGCCGCCGGGCTCGTCGCCAGCGAGGACAATGATCACGACGGCGAGGACAACGGTTCGGAGTCCCGCGCCGGCACCGATCCGCTGGATCGCGATTCCCGCCTCGGCTCGCCGGCCGTTTCCTTTACCGAGACCGGCGTCACCCTGACCTTTCCCAGCCAGGCCGGGAAACTCTACCGGATCCGCGGCGGGGCCACCCCGGATGCCTCGACCTTCACCGAAATCGATTCCGCCTCCGGCACCGGAAGCGACCTGGCGGTGACGCTCGATCCCCGACCGGCGGACACGAATTTCTTCGTGGTCACGGTCGAGGACGTCGACAGCGACGGCGACGGTCTCTGGGACTGGGCGGAGTTGCAACTCGATGGGTATGATCCCGATGTTCCCAACAGCCGGAACCCGGCCAGCAACGACCGCCAGTCGCTGATCGACCAACTGCAGGGCAACACCGGCACCGTGCACGTCACGGCGATCCAGCCGGAAATGTTCGAAAAGGGCCCGGACGGCACCCCGACAACGGGCACGGTCCGCATTTCCCGCGTCGGCGGGCTGGCGGCCCTGACGGTTTTCTACAGCGTGGGCGGTTCGACCAATCCGGACCACGAGCCGGCATCGACGACGGACTACACCCCCAACCCGAGCGGAGTGGTGATTTTCGGCTTCGGCCAGAGTTCGGTGGATATCGATCTCACCGCAGTGGCGGACAACGAGCCCGAGTTTCCCAACACCGTGGTTTTCGAGATCCAACCGCACAGCGACTACCTGGTGGGCAACGGCAGCGCCGAGCTGACGATCTACGACGCCACCAACGCGCCGGAGAACCAGGTCGATTTCGTGGCCCTGATGTCCTCGGAGCGCGGCGCCCAGACTTCCGCCACCGGCTATGGTTGGCTCAAGTTGAACGGCAAGAGGAACCGCGCCTTGGTGACGATGCAGTTCGGCGGCCTGACCACCACGCAGACCGCCGCCCACGTGCACCATTCGAATCTCGCCGGCGACAA
>JAUIGT010000506.1 GCA_030432615.1 Verrucomicrobiia bacterium | reverse complement strand
GCCCGAGAGAAGCTGCGCCTGCTGGGACTTCGGCCCGAACAGATCGATGCCATCGAGAAACAGGATTCGCCGAGCGATCACATCACTCTGAATGCTCCCCAGGACGGGATCGTCCTGCAACTTCACAAGCGCGAGGGAGACTACGTGAAGGAGGGCGAGGCTCTCTACTCCCTGGTCGATCTCTCGCAGGTATGGGTGTTCCTGGAGGCCTACGAGGACGACCTACCCTGGCTTCGATTCGCACAAGAGGTCGAATTCCATGCCGACGCGCTCCCCGGTCGAACCTTTAACGGGAAAATCGCGTTCATTGATCCGATCCTCGATGAAACCCGGCGCATCGCCAGAATTCGGGTCAACGTGCCCAACCCGGACGGAGCCTTGAAACCGGGAATGTTCATTCGCGGCGACGTTCGTTCGGTTCTGGTCGGCGACCGTGTCATGAATCCGACCCTGGCGGGAAAATGGATCTCACCGATGCACCCGGAGGTCATCAAGGACGGACCCGGCAAGTGCGACGTCTGCGGAATGGATCTCGTGCCGGCCGAAGAACTCGGCTTCAGCACACAAGGTGAGCCGGGACCGCTCCCCATGCTCGTTCCGTCCTCCGCCGTCCTGCGCACTGGGCAACGCGCCGTTGTCTATCGGCGAATCGCCACCCACGACGGAATCGTCTTCGAAGGCCGGGAGATCGTCCTCGGCCCGCGGGCCGGTGACTATTTCCTCGTCGAAAGCGGGCTTCGGGAAGGAGATCTGGTCGTCACCCGAGGCGCCTTCAAGCTCGATTCCGAACTACAGATCCAGGCGCGAACTGCGATGATGCTGGATGGACAGGCAGTTGGTGAGAAGGGCGGAGTCGCAGCCCCGGCGAAGATCGCCGGAGCGTGGAAGCCCGCCCTTCGAACTCTAGCCAGAGCGCAGCGGGATCTCGCTGATAAAGATAGTTTGGAAGCACATCTCCTCCGAGCTCAACAGATCGTCGCTTCGATCGATCCCGGGTTTTTGCCTGACGACTACGCCCCCCTTTGGCGCGAGGCTTCGATGAAGATCGAAAACCTCTTCGCAAGCGTTCGCAAACAGGCTGGCGAAAGCGGCAGTGCGAAAGCCTGGGACACGCTGCTTCGCGAATTGCCACAGGCTACCGCTATCGGCGGGCTAAACTGGCAGCTGCCCGAGTGGAAGGCGCTCGAGCCGGGACAGATTGCGGAGCTCAGCGAGATCATCAACGCCTATCTCCCAGTGGCCGACTACCTGGCCCATGACAAACCGGAGGAGGCACTCGCCGCTGCCCCTGCGCTGGCTTCGAAGCTCCAGGCGGCCTCTTTTGACGCAGCCCGAGAAAATGCCGAAAAGATCGCCCCCGCCAAGACGGTGGAGTCATTGCGCACGGCTCTGAAAGCGGTCACCGATTCGCTTCGGCCAATCATCCAGGAGTCGGGAGACGATCAACTGGGACGGCTTTACCTCGTCCACTGCCCCATGGCTTTCAATGACACGGGGGCTGACTGGCTATCGCGGAAGCCGGTCGTCGAAAATCCCTACTTCGGTTCCGAAATGTATTCCTGCGGAGACGTGACGGAGACGCTCTCTCTCCCCTCGGACTTCCAGCCAAAGAAACCGGAAAAGGACGGGATGGATCACTCCGGGCACAAACACTGAGGACAGTCCGCACCTGAAATTCGCATGAAGACTCTCCTCAAATTCTGCCTCGAACAGAAGCTGGTAGTTCTCCTGCTTCTCGCGTTCTTCATTGGTTGGGGAATCCGGGTGGCACCCTTCGATTGGGAGGTCGACTGGATGAAACGGGATCCCGTCGCGGTGGATGCGATACCCGATCTTGGGGAAAACCAACAGATCGTATTCACCGAGTGGCCGGGGCGCTCTCCCCGAGATGTCGAAGACCAGATCTCCTACCCGCTGACGGTCTCTCTCCTCGGCGTCCCTGGGGTCAAGGAGGTGCGCACCTACTCCTTCTTCGGGTTCTCCTCGATTTACCTCATCTTCGAGGAAGACATCGAGTTTCACTGGTCTCGCTCGCGGATCCTGGAAAAGCTTAACTCCCTTCCTTCCGACCTGCTCCCTGAGGAAGTCACACCGCGCTTGGGACCTGATGCCACTGCGCTCGGTCAGGTCTTCTGGTACACGCTGGAAGGCCGCGACCGAAATGGCCGGCCGGCTGGCGGATGGGACCTGGACGAACTCCGGGCCATTCAGGACTTCCAGGTGCGCTATGCCCTCACCCCGGGGGTGGCTGAAGTCGCTTCGGTGGGCGGATACGTGCGGGAATACCAGGTCGATGTGGATCCTGACCGGTTAAGGGCTCACGACGTGACACTGCAGCAGGTGGCCAGCGCGGCGCGGAAATCGAACCGCGAAACCGGGGCTCGCAACATCGAGATCAACGGCGTGGAATACCTAGTCCGTGGCTTGGGGTTCATCCGTGAGGTGGATGACATCCGCAAAGCCGTGGTCGCCGTGCGGGATCACACCCCTATCACCATCGGCGATGTCGCCGAGGTTCAGCTCGGCCCCGCCATGCGCCGGGGCGCACTCGACAAGAACGGAGCGGAAGCCGTGGGAGGCGTGGTCATAACACGCTTCGGGGAAAACCCCCTCGAAACTATTAAGGAGACCAAGCGCAAGATCGAGCAAATCGAAGCCGGCCTTCCCGAGCGGGCGATCGTGGATTGGGGCCAGGTTTCCCGGGAGGAGGTGGAGACCTTCGCGCAAGCGAGCGGGATTGAGTCCCCGTTTTCTGCCCCTGCTCCCGAAACCTCCTTGAACCAGGACAGCTGGCTGCCGTGGACGAAGACCAACGCCCAGGAGTCCTGGCCGGTTTGGCTCAACACGTCCAAGGTCACGATTGTTCCCTTCTACGACCGTTCTGGCCTGATCGCCGAAACGCTTGGAACTCTGGAAGACGCCCTCTTTCAACAGGTCCTCATCACCATCATCGTGGTCGTGATCATGGTGCTGCACCTGCGGACTTCCGTGCTCATCAGCGCGATGCTGCCGCTTGCAGTCCTTGTGACCTTCATCGCGATGAAGTTGTTCGGGGTCGACGCTAATGTGGTGGCCCTGGCCGGTATCGCGATCGCGATCGGGACGGTGGTCGATGTCGGCATCGTCCTCACCGAGAACGTGCTCAAACACCTCGACGAGGCAGAGCCGGGCGAGCGAACGCTGCCCGTGATTCTACGAGGAACGCACGAGGTTGCCGGAGCAGTGCTGACTGCGATCCTTACCACGGTCATTTCCTTCCTACCCGTCTTCGCGCTCACCGGTGAGGCAGGCAGACTGTTCCGTCCGCTGGCCTTTACCAAGACGTTCGCGCTGATCGCCTCGCTCATCGTGGCGCTCACCATCATTCCTCCGCTGGCGCACCTGCTCTTTGGAAAAAAGGTCCGCCCCTCCGCCCGCTCCGCGAGGAAGGCTGTGCTGGTCCCGCTCAACCTCCTCGTCGCGGCTCTGGTCGGATGGTTCCTGGCGGGCGACTGGTCCCCATTGGGACTCGACCGTGGTCAGCTGGCCAACTTCGTTTTCGTTGGCCTCATTCTCGCGGTGGTCTTGTTAGGGTTCCGCCTGTTCCAGTTCACCTATGTCCCCATCCTGCGATGGTGCCTCGCTCACAAGATCGCGTTCCTTTCCCTTCCCGGTGGACTCCTCCTTCTCGCGCTTTGCATCTGGTTAGGATTCGGAAGCGTCTTCTCGTTTCTTCCCAGGATCTTTGGCGAGGGATTCAAGGAAACTGCGCTCTGGCAGGACTTCGATAAGAAATTGCCCGGCCTCTCTTCCGAGTTCCGGCCTCGACTGGACGAGGGTTCGTTTCTCTTCATGCCCACCACCAGCCCGCACGCTTCCATCGGCGAAGCCATGGATGCACTCCGGCGTCTCGACGCAGCGATCGCCTCAGTGCCGGAGGTCTCGACCGTGGTGGGGAAGATCGGACGCGTGGAGTCTTCGCTCGATCCCGCACCCGTCTCGATGATCGAGACGGTCATTAACTACTACCCGGAGTATCGAAGTGACGAGAACGGCCGCCCCCTCCGGTTTCGCTACGATCGTGACAAGGAAGAACACGTGTTCGATCGGTTTGGCGATTTGATCCCCGATCCGAAGGGGCGGCCCTACCGGCAATGGCGATCCCACATCCGCACGGCCCGCGACATTTGGAGCGAGATCGAGAAGGTGGCGAAGATCACTGGCACCACCGGCGCCCCACTTCTCCAGCCGATCGAAACCCGCCTCGTCATGCTCCAGACCGGCATGCGCGCCCCCATGGGGCTGAAGGTGCGCGCTCCCAGTCTCGAGGTCCTGGAGGAAGCAACGCTGGAACTGGAAAAGCAACTCAAGACCGGTTCCATTCCAGGTCTCAGTGTTCCGACGATCAATGCCGATCGAATCATTGGGAAACCCTATCTCGAAATCGTCCCCGACCGAGACGCCATTGCCCGCTATGGCATCAACATCGAGGACGTGATGCCGGTGATCGAAGTCGCCATCGGTGGTCGGCCCCTGACGCGCACCGTTGAAGGCCGTGAACGCTATC
>JAUIGT010000017.1 GCA_030432615.1 Verrucomicrobiia bacterium | reverse complement strand
GCAGAAGCTCAATCCCAAGGTCATGGCCAAGGCCGACGCCTCCCGCGGGCGCCAGACCTTCGCCGTCACCTGCGGCACCTGTCACCAGCTCTTCGGCGAGGGCATCGCGCTGGGGCCCGACCTCACCGGTTCGAATCGGGCCGATCTCGCCTACGTGCTGGAAAACGTCCTCGCCCCCAGCGCGGTGGTCGGGAAGGACTACCTGCTCAACGTGTTCACCCTGAAGGATGGCTCCACCATCAGCGGCATGGTCCGCAAGGAGACCCCGGAATTCGTGACCGTTGCCATGCCCGGAGGATCAACCACCGACGTGAAGCTTTCCGAGGTGGAGGAACGCCAGCAACTGGCCCAGTCGCTCATGGTGCCCGGGCTCTTCGAGGCCCTGCCCCTGGAACAGGTGGCGGACCTGGTGAAATACCTCGCCAGTTCCACCCAGGTTCCGCTGCCCGGCGACAAGCCGAAGACGCCCGCCGTCAGCAGCACCGTGCCCGCTCCCGCCGAGGGCGTCACCCGCATCGAGGGCGAATCGCTGGCCGCGAAGTTCCAGCCCACCGGCGGCAACGTGAAGTTGCAGCCGATGACGAACTTCGGCACCGGTTGGTCCGGCAACCAGCAGCTCTGGTGGACCGGTGGCCAGCCCGGCGACATTCTCACCCTCAAGCTGGAGGGCATCGAGCCCGGCACCCACGACCTGACGCTCTTCACCACCACCGCCAAGGACTACGGCACCATCAAGGTGGCGGTGAACGGCCAGCTCCGGGAGAGCGATCTCTACACGGAACAGGTGCTGCCGGGGGAACCCCTCCATTTCGAGAAGATCAACGTCAGCCCGACCGAACCGCTCCAGATCGACATCCACATCACCGGCAAGAACGAGGCCGCCCTGCCGCGCTACATGGTGGGGATCGACCGGGTTGAGATTTCCGACTCCAAGTAAGCGGGTTTCGGAATTCATTCCCGCTTTCGGAAAGGAAAATCTCGACAGGCATGGGCCGATTCCGCTACCACGGACGGCCATGGGAAAAACTTCCTCCACCTTCGCGCTTCGCGCCATGGAACCGGCCGACTGGCCGGAAGTGGCCGAGCTGATCTATCTCTCGACCAACACCTGGTATCAGGTCAATCGCGGCCATTCCATCTTCCAGGGCGGACCGGAAGTCTGCGAGCTGTTCTGCCACGTCTACCACCAACTCGAACCCGGCTGCGGGATCGTCGCCCAGCATCGACGCACCGGCCGCATCGCCGGCTCCTGCTTTTTCCATCCCCGGGAAACCCACGTTTCCCTCGGGATCATGAACGTTCATCCCAACCACTTCGGCGAGGGGATCGCCGGTGCGTTGTTGAAAACGATCATCGAGTTCGCGCGGCGCAACCAGTTGCCGCTGCGGCTGGTTTCCAGCGCGCTCAATCTCGATTCGTTTTCGCTCTACACCCGGCACGGTTTCGTGCCCTACGCCATCTACCAGGACCTCACCCTCGAAGTCCCCAAGTCCGGCCTCAACCTAGAGAAGCACGGCATCGACACCAGTCGGGTCCGCGAGGCCGATCTCGAGGACGTTTCCGCGATCGGGGCGCTGGAATTCGAGGTCGCCGGCATTTCCCGCGAGCGGGACTATTGCTACTTCATCGAGAACGACGACGAGATCTGGAAGACGCTGGTCATCGACAGCGAGGACGATGGGGAGATCGACGGTTTCCTCACCTCGGTCGATCATCCCGGCGTTCGCCTCATCGGTCCCGGCGCTTCCCGTGATCCCGAGACCGCGCTCGCGCTCATCGCCGCCCATCTCGATCGCTATCGGGGAAAACAGCCCGTGTTCCTCGTCCCCGCCGATCAACCGGAACTGACCCGCCGGCTCTACGAACTGGGCGCCCAGAATTGCGAGCTGCACTTCGCCCAGGTTCTCGGCGAAAATCAACCCGTCAGCGGCATCGTCATGCCCACCTTCATGCCCGAAAGCGGCTGAGCACCACGGGCAAACCGCGTTTCCCGGTTCTGTTTCAATCTCCCGCCCCGAGATTCTCGAAGGAGGCCACCAGTTCCATGCCCATGAGCACGTAGTCGTGCGGCTGGGCCTGCATGTCCTGGACGTAGCTCGGCAGGCGGACCAGTTCGCGGAATCCGGCGGCCGCCATGGCCTCGATCGCCGTGGCCCGCTCGCCGTTGATCTCCGACTCCAACCGGGTCAGCCCGCAATGCTGGGCCACGGAGATGATCTCCTCCAGCAAGCGCTCGATCAGCCCCAGGCCGCGAAACTCCGGGTGGGTGTGAAAGTAGACCTGGCCGATGTGGCGTTTCCATCCACCGAGTCGCTGTCGCAGGTAGCCGGTGGCCACGAGGTGGCCGTCCACGTAGGCGACCAGCGGCAGGTGCTCACCGAAGTCCGGATCCTCCATCCACTCGCGAAACAGGGAGCCGTCCTTGATGCGGCTCTTGATGAAGAGTTGTTCGCGGTCGGGAATGACGGTATGGAACTCGCGAAACGCGTTCTCGTCTCCGGACTCCATCGGCCGGATCGAACAGGGTGAACCATCCTCGAGGGTGGAACGGACAGGGAATTTTTCCAGAGCGATCTCGATCATGACTCTCGATCGAGCAGTTCATGTGCCATCCCCTGTTTCCCTCCATCGCCGAAATTTGTCGAAAATCGCGCACCGATTTTCCTCCCCCGGGCTCGGCACGGAAGTTGCCACTCCGGTTTCAGACGAACGCTTCCCTCGGAAACGTCACTTTACCCCACGGTACGAACGCCTCGAAGCTTCCCTTCGTCTCCCTTCGTCTCCCTTCGTCTCCCTTCGTCTCCCTTCGTCTCCCTTCGTCTCCCTTCCCGCTACCTCTCCATGAAACCTGTCTTTTCCTGGTCGGACACCCGCAACGAATACCGGCGCATACTCGGCTACTTCGAGTTCCACTCCGGCTACGCCCTGCTGAAGTTTCTCGGCTGCCTCCTGGTGGCGATTGCCGTCGCCTTCCTCCCCGCCTACCCGGCCCTGCCCGAACCCGCCAAGTGGACACTCGCCATCGTGGTCTTCGTGGGCCTGCTCTGGATGACGGAAGCGATCCCCGCGTTCGCCATCGCCCTGCTCGCCATCGGCCTGCAGATCGTCATCCTCGGTAAACCAGGCGGAGTAATGGTTCCGGAGGGCGACACCAAGGCGTGGCAGGAATTCGTCGATCCCTGGGCCAGTCCCTCGATGTGGCTGTTCTTCGGCGGATTCATCCTCGCCCGCGCCACCGCCCGCACCGGGTTGGACCGCTCCCTCGCCGGGCGCCTGCTGCACCTGGCCGGTTCCCGGCCCGAGCGCGTGCTCCTGTTCGCCATGGGCACCGCCTTCGTGTTCTCCATGTTTCTCTCCAACACCGCCACCGCCGCCATGATGCTGGCGATCCTCGCTCCCATGATCGCCAGCACGCCCTCGCCGGCCGCGGCGCGCGCGCTCACCATCGGGGTGGCTTTCGCCGCCAACCTCGGCGGCATGGGGACCATCATCGGGACGCCTCCCAACGCCATCGCCTCCGGACTGCTCCGCGAGGTCTATCCCATCGATTTCCTCCGCTGGATGGTGCTGGGACTGCCGCCCGCCCTTCTCCTGGTGGTTGGCCTCTGGTGGGCGCTGTCGCTGAAGGTGAAGTCGGCCAGCTTCGATCACCTCTCCTCCGATCCCGACGCCGCCAAGGGACCGCCCACGGAAGGGAACGACCACAGCAACGGAAATGGCGATGTCGTCGCCCGCTGGCAGCGCTGGGTGGTGCTGGCCGGCTTCGCGATCACCATCGGGCTCTGGCTCAGCGGCAGCTGGCACGGCATTCCCACCGCGGTGGTTTCCTTCGTGCCCATCGTCATCTTTTCCATCACCGGCGTGATTCGACCGCAGGACATCCGCACGCTCGACTGGGACATCCTCATCCTGCTCGCGGGCGGACTCTCGCTCGGGGTGGGCGTGTCCCAGAGCGGGCTCGCCGACTGGATCGCCGCCCAGCTCGGGGCCCTTGACATGAGTCCGTGGGCGCTGGCCCTGGCCTTCGGATTCCTCACCCTGCTCCTGTCCAATTTCATGAGCAACACCGCCGCCGCCAACATCCTCATCCCCGTCGGACTGGCCGCCGGACTCAAGGCGGGAGGAGGCCCCGAGGCGGCCGCCTTCGCCGTCCCCATGGCCCTGAGCGCCTCGGCCGCGATGTGCCTGCCGATCTCGACGCCGCCCAACGCCATCGCCTACGCCGGCGGACGGCTGCGGGCGATGGACTTCCTGCTGCCCGGAGCCATCATCGGCCTGGTCGCCTGCCCGCTGGCGGTGTTCTGGAGCCGCTGGGTGCTGGGCTGGATGGGAAACTGAGTCGGATCCGGATTCCGTCACTCCAGCTCCGGCGGCACGTCGCCGTAGCGCCAGCCTCCCTGGAACTCGGGCGCCGGCTCCGCCTTCGGGACCGATCCCGGTGCCAGCGATTTCATCAGCCCGATCCCGGCATCGCGAATCAGATCACCCGCCTCCGGAATCAGGTTGCTGTAGCTCGTCAGCCGGGTCTCGTAGCCGCCGCCATGCGGTCCCAGGGCCTCGGAGGTGGGCACGTAACCGACACAGCCGTTGGCGAGACTGACCGGCCAGGTGAACGGAAACGGGCTCGCCTCTTTCTGCTGCAGGCCGAACTCGCAGAAATACTCGGCCGGACTGGTGACGAAGACCGCCGGCCCGACCTGGACGGCCTGGACCTCGACCTTGCGGACGGGTTCACGATCGATCATCGCCTGCAGCAGCACGATCTCCTTCGCCCAGATCCAGTCGTTGAGCGCCGCCGCTTCCGTCGGTTTCTCCTTCACCAGTTCCCGGCACCGTGCCAGGCGCTCCGGACTCGGTTTCCGGCGCGGAATCTCCAGGACCGTCGTCTTGGAAACGACCTCCGCCTCGCTGGTGAGAGTCGTCCCCTGGTCGACCAGCACCTTGACGGCCTCTGCGCCCACCCGGCCGCCCACCAGCATCGCCGCGGCTTCCCCGGTCGGACGCCGCACCGGAGAAGAGTTGTCCACCTGGGTGACGTCGCCGCTGGCGCCGTTGAGGAAAACCACCGTGGCCCCGTCGCCGAAGGTCCCGCGAATCACCTTCTCCAGCGCCCAGGGGTAGTTCGCGGAAATGCCCGGCGGGCTCGTGGTCGCGTGACAGGCGAAATTCACCACGCAGCCGATCAGTTCGCCCTCTTCGTTCCACGCCCCGATCACTCCGACCTCCGGATCGATGGGGCCCGCGGTCTTCTCCATCTCGGGATTCCCGAAGCGCGGATGGGTGAAGGTGAGCCCGTTCTTCATGCGCCACCGGCGATTGAAACTGACCGTTTCCTCCTCGCCGCGTCCGAAGCCCAGCTTCAGCACCTGCCGCGTTTCATAAGCCTCCACCACCGCTCCGACGATCCCGTCGATCATGATCTCGAGGTATTTCGGATCCGCCGCCGAGCTCTGTTCGTAGGCGAGGTCCCGGACCAGTTCGTCGGCGTGGTCGAATTCCCCCGGCAGCACCATGCCGGTCGGTCCCGAGGAATGCGAATGCGAGGCCCCGATGAGGACCGACCCCGGCGCGATGCCGGTCTTTTCCGCGATCCGTTTTCTCGCCTCGGCCACCTGCGGCTCCCGGATGATGAGGGCGTCCAGTCCCACCAGCGCCACCGCATCCGTCCCGTCATCGAACACCACCGCCCGCGCCTTGCAGGGATCGTGAAAGCGCTGGTGAAATCCCTTTCCGTAACCGCCCGGCCGCTCCATCCCGATCTCGGGTGAGATGTCCCGCTCCGCGAAGCCCGTCCTCACCTCCGGCGCCGACCAAAGAGGGTCGAGTCCGCCACTCAACAGGGTCAGGCCAAGCACGAAGGCCGGCACGCCTCGCATCGTTTTCTTCATCGTCATGGCCTCGTTTCTACCCGAAAACCACGTCCCTGAACATCGCCCGCTGTGGCGCGATGCCGCGACGGACCGGGGCAACCCATCTCTGCGCCAGCTCCTCCTCCCCGTTGGTTCCCGGCAACCATCGAGGGAAAAACCCGTCTCCCACCGCCGCAATTCCGGCATCGACAGCGCGCGTCGCTTGCCGTATTTCCGGGGTCCGCACTTTCGAG
Source organism: Verrucomicrobiia bacterium (assembly GCA_030432615.1). GTDB lineage: Bacteria > Verrucomicrobiota > Verrucomicrobiia > Verrucomicrobiales > DEV007 > JAEUHH01. Next base: position 19,702 of record JAUIGT010000017.1, on the reverse strand, counting down.
AAAACACACTGCCATGAAAAAATCATCCCCATCTCCCCTCCGCACCTTCGTCCTCCTCGTGTCCGGCGCCGCGCTCGTTGGATCGGCCTTGTTCGCCCAGCAGGAGAAGAAGAAGGAACCCCAGACCTGGGAAGAGAAGAAGGCGGCCCGCTTCACCGGCCCCAACGACGAGCAGAAGAAACTGATCGAGGAAGCCGTTCCCTCCGAGGCCACGGCCAAGCCCGCCAAGGCGCGGAAGATTCTCGCGATGTATCGCTGCGAGGGGTTCATTCACACCTCGATCCCCTACGGCAACCACGCGCTCGAGCAGATGGCCGACAAGACCGGCGCCTACTCCATCGATATCACCGATTCCTACGACGTCTTCACCGCCGGGAACCTGGCGAACTACGACGCCATCCTCTTCAACAACACCACCCACCTGAAGCCGAACGACGAGCAGAAAAAGGCCATCCTCGACTTCGTCAACCAGGGTGGCGGCGTGATCGGCATCCATGCCGCGGCCGACAACTTCGGCGGCTGGGACGAGGGCATCGCCCTGATCGGCGGCATCTTCAACGGCCACCCGTGGACTGCCGGTGGCAAGTGGGCCTTCAAGAACGAGGACCCGAAGCACCCGCTCAACGCGGCCTTCGGCGGCAAGGGTTTCTGGCACACCGACGAGATCTACTGGTACAAGCCCGAGAGCTTCGAGGGCCGGGAGCGCCTCCGGATCCTGCTCAGCCTGGACATGACCAAGAAAGCGAACCAGAAGCCGCTCGAGAACGAGAAGTTCAAGGACATGATCGAGGGCTCGAAGGAGGACGTCGATGTGGCCGTCTCCTGGTGCCGGAAGATCGGCGAGGGTCGGCTTTTCTACACCAACCTCGGCCATCGCGACGACACCTTCTGGAACGCCGATGTGATGCAACACCTGCTCGACGGCATCCAGTACGCGCTCGGCGATCTCGAGGCCGACGCCACGCCCACGGCCAAGGCCGGACTCGGCGATCCGGTGCTGGCTCCCGCCGAAGAGGGCTGAGCCCGTCCCCAATTTCCATTCTCCACGCGAAACGGCCCGGCGCCTGGCTGATTCAGCCGGACACCGGGCCGCCCCGTTCCGCACAAAATTCGAGGGTGAGTTTCGAAATCGGTCGTGCTTTCGATGGTTGAGTAAGACGACGGTGCGGAAGTGAGTGGGGAAAGAGTGAATCAGCGTTCGGAGGGCGTCCCGGCTTCCGAGGCGAGGGCCAACTGCCCCTGCTCGATCCGGAGATAGCTCTTCACGCGTTTCCGACCTTTCTCGTCGAGGTTGGGAACGCCATAGAACTGGCCGCGGAAGGGACCCTTTTCGACGGTCTCACCCACGGCCACCTTCGCGATGGTGGCGTCGAGACTGTGCGGATCCACCAGTTGCACCCCGGCCTGTTCGGCGTAGCGGGCGGTGGTGACCATGCGGGCGGCGATCTCTTTCAGCTCGGCATCGTCCCATCCGCCCTGGAAACGGTTGAGGACGGCGGTGGCAAGGCCGTAGGAGAGAAACAGGCCACCGACGAGAACCAGGAGGTCGAAGAGCCCGATCCCGCGCTGATGGCGGCGGGCGAAGAGGTGCGAAGCGTTCGAGAGTTTCATGGCTGCGTCTCAGGTTTGACTGATACGAATATTACGGAAATTATTCATCGAGGCAACTATTTATTGCGAAAATTATTAAAATTATTTCTCACCGGTGAAAATCGGTCCGTTTTGAGCCGGGTGTGGGCCTTCTTTCCGCTCCCGGTTTCCCGTGAAATCGGGCCTCGAGCAGTCGATCCGGCCCGGATTCTCAGGATTGCGTGGACTCTGGATCGCTGGTCTCGGCGTGAGTCAGGTCCGATTTCTCCCGCAGCGCCCGTTTTTCCAGGAGGGCGATCGAGGTGCGGTAGAACGCCACCGCGGCGACAATTCTGAATTCACTCCCCTTCCCACGGCGCCAGTTCCACCCGGGTTGCGCCCCAGCCGCCGCTCGTCTCGTCACCGGAACGATAGCGCACCACTTCGGGAAGCCGGTCCAGCAGGCGGTGAACGCCTTCGCGCAAGGTTCCAGTTCCCTTACCGTGGATCACCCGCACCTCGCGCCAGCCGCGCATCCGGCACTCGCGAAAATATTCGGGCAACAAGGATCCGATCTCGTTCGGACGGAAGGTGTGGAGGTCGAGTTCGTCGGTGAGCGGGTGCTCCACCACCTCGTCCACGCCCTCTTCCCTCTCCGGCTCCGGCCTCTCGGCATTCATCACGACGAAGGAGTCCCGCCGGCTGCCGCGCCCGCATCGGACGACTCCGCCAGCAGTTTCCGAATGACCTGGTCGGCCTGGTCGATCGCGCCCTCTTCCAGACCTTCCACGTAGGCACGAACCACGCCGTCGCGATCGACGATCGCCAGCTTGTTGCTGTGGATGAGGCTGGCGGTCATGAGATTCGCCCGGTCCACGGTCCCGACGGTCGCCGGCAGGAGGAAGCTCTGCTTGATCAGCGAATCCAATTGGGCCGGGTCACCGGTGAAAAACTGCCAGCGCTCGTTGTCGGCGCCCCAACGTTTCGCGTAGGAGGCGAGGCGCTCCGGGTTGTCGGTCTGGGGATCGACGGAGAAGGAGGCGAAGGCGACGTCGTCGCGCCCGGCGAAGCGATTCTGCAAGGCCGCCATCTTCTGCGAGAGAATCAGGCACTCGGCGCCACAGGAGGTGAACACGAAGTTCGCCACCCAGATCTTGCCCTCCAACTCGTCGCGGGAGGTCTCCTCGCCCTGCTGATTGGTGAAGGTGAAATCGGCCACCTCGCGGTAGCGATCGATGGTCACGACCGGCGACCGGGCCGCCCCGGCGGGGCCGTCACCGCAACTCGCAAGACTCACCGCCAGCGCGGAAAGAAGGAGGGATTTCTTCGGGAAGTCCACACTCCACCTTACGTCCTATTGACCGGGCTGCGATGCCTTTTGGAATTCGCGCACCTTGGCCTGGCTCTCGTCCGAGAGATTGGCGATGGGATAGGGAACCGAGGTGCCGTTCGCCAGTTTCAGGACGGCGTTGTCGCCCTCCACCCGCAGGAGGGTCGCCTCGATGGTGCGCCCTTCGCGATTGGTCCACGAACCCTTGATCGGCTCGGGACGTTTCATGAGTCCGCTGCCGGCCTCCTTCTTTTCGCCGTCTCCCTCCGTCGGCGCGTCCCCGATCTGGGCCCCGTCGTCGATCCACTTCTTGATCAGTTCGATCTGGTCCTCCGAGAGGGCGGCGCCGTTCTTCGGCATGCGATCCTCGGAATCCTCGGCCACCAGTCGCTCGACCAGGATGCTGCGCGCGGCATTGCCCGGACTGATCTGCCCGGAGCGACGGATGTGCTTGGAGATCTCCTCGGGATCGAGGCTCAGGCTGCCTTTCGCTTCCCCGTTGCCGTGGCAGCGAAAACAGCGGGATTCGAAGATCGGCAGGATCTCGGTCTTGAAGTCGGCCGCGAAGGAGGCGGCAATGGGCGCTCCGAAGAAGAGCGAGGCGAAGACGACGGCGGTTTTCATCAGGAGGGAACCATCCCAAAACACCCGGGAAACGCAACTCCGATCGGAAACCCGATCCCGTACCGAGCGGAACTCGGAATCCGGCGGAATTTGCCGGGGAACGATTTCCCGCCCAGCTTCCCCGGCGTAATCGTTCATTCGATCCGCTCCCGTTTTTCTCCATGAAGGCTATCCTCCCCCCGCTCCGACTCCTTCCCCTGCTCCTGCTCGCCGCCGCCACCGGGTTGTCCGCCATTTCCTGCACCGGGGAAAAGAGCGGCGCCGACGAGCAGGTGTTTCAGGAAATTCGCGGCGTGGTTCAGCGTCTCGACGAGGCGGATCCGCTCCGGGTCATCATCGATCACGAGGAAATGCCCGGCTACATGGACGCCATGATCATGCCGTTCCGGGTGAAGGACGCCGCCGAGCTCGAAGGGATCGAACCGGGGGCGGTGATCACGTTCGACTATCACGTGCGCGAGCGGGAATCGTGGATCGACCACGTGACCGACACCGGGGAAAAGGGCGAGATCAAGAACCCGGGCGACGCCTCCGTCCCACCGGCCGCGCCCCTGTTGAAGGAAGGCGATCAACTCCCGGACTACGAGTTCGTCGACGAGACCGGCGCCGACGTGAAACTGAGCGACTACCGCGGCCGCCCGGTGGCGCTGACCTTCGTTTTTTCCCGCTGCCCGGTGCCGGAGTATTGCCCGGCGATGATGCGGAATTTCAAGACCGTGCTCGACGCGCTCGCCGCCGACCCCGAGGCGCCGGAGGACTTCCAACTGCTGACCATTTCCTTCGACACCTGGAACGACACGCCCGAGGTGATGAAGACGTGGGCCGCCGCCTACGGCCACGAGGCCGGGCAGCCATGGAGCCTGCTGACCAGCGACAGCTGCTGCACCATCAACGAGATCGGCGCCAACGTCGGCCTGAAATTCGGCGAGGTGAAGGGTTCCTACCAGCACAACCTCCGGACCGTGATCCTGGACGGCGAGGGACGCATCCGCCGCGTCTTCACCGACGAAACCTGGAAGGTGGAAGAGCTGGTGGCCGAGATCAAGGCCGCCGCGCTCGATCCGAAAAACACGTGACTCGGGCGGAAAACCGTGGAGGATAGTTTTCCGTGGAAAGGGTTGAATCCCAGCCCGACCGCCCCCGTCGAAAACCCGACGTCTCTGAACATCAACTCCATCCTGAACATGAAGAACCTTCGCAAACTGATCCCCGCCATCGCCATCGCCGCCGCGGTCTCCGCCGTGGCCCTGTCCCCCGTCTCCCTCCGCGCCCACTGCCAGGTACCCTGCGGTATCTTCTCCGACGACCACCGTTTCGCCGCCATGCTGGAAGACCAGACCACCATCGCCAAGGCGAACACCGAACTCGAGAAATACGTCGGCGAACTGGAGGGCAGCGTCACCGCCCTCTCCCTCAACCAGGCCGCCCGCTGGATCGCCACCAAGGAAGATCACTGCGCCCACATCCAGGAGACCATCGCCTCCTACTTCATGGCCCAGCGCATCAAGCCCGGTGACGACCAGGAAGCCTACGTGAAGACCCTGACCGCCGCCCACGCCGTGATGCAGGCCGCGATGAAGGCCAAGCAGGATCCGTCCGCCGAGGTCGCCGAGACGCTCAAGACCAAGATTCTCGATTTCTACCGCGCCTACACCGGCAAGGATTACGAGGCTCACTCCCACTGATCGAGTGGCGGGAACCGCGTTCCCTTCCTCTTTCCGCAAGCGGCACCGCCTTCCCGGGCGCGTGCCGCTTTTTTTTTGGGGGGGTGGAAGTGTTTCACGGAGTTCCCGGGAACGAAGCACGTTCGGGATCGGTCCGGCGGAGAAGACGGCTCGAGCAATTTCGCCCCGTCCGGCTTGACGCTCGCGCAGGGGCGGAGGTGGCGGGAGCACGGTCGGGTGTCGATACCTGGGGCGCGCGCTTCCCGCGGTCGGGAGATCCCTCGGCTCGCAAGCTCGCTCGGGATGACAAGACACGAACGACGCGAGGGGATGACGGCTCTGGAGAGCCATCCCACGGCCCTCCTTTCACCCCTGCCGCCCCAAGCTCAACTTCCACCCTTCCACCCTTCCAACCCACTCACTACCCTTGTCATCCCGAGCGAAGCCGAGGGATCTCCCGAGCGCGGTTTCCCCTCGCCCCCACGAATAAACGCGCCCCACGCCCGGGCCTTCCGCCTCTCGCCCCAAGCCCCAAGCTCACCGCCCCAGGGCCACCGTTTCAGGAAAGCGGAGCACCGCTCGCCGGACGCACAATTCCTCGTAGAGCCGCTCGGCCACCAGCCGGTGACCGGTTTCATTGGGATGGGAATCGCTCTTGCTCAGGGCGACCTTTTCCGGCGCCATGCCCCCGTAAGCGTTGTCGAGCACGAGGGTTACCAGGCCCGCCTCCCCGGCATGCCGCCGGCCTTCCTCGGCCAGTTCCAGGCTGCGGGTCCGGGTGTTGGCGAGGTAGATCCAGACCGGGGTGATGCCATGTTCGCCGCAAACCTCGGCGATGCGGCCATAGGCCCATCGCATGATCTCGTCGCGGTGAGGCTGGAGCTTGCGGATGGTGTCCGCCTGACGTGCTCCCCGGACCACGCCGGCCCGCTCGAAGAGTTCCTCGATCCAGGGAAAGGTGAAATCCTCGTGCCCTTCCTCGACCAGTCTGGCCAGCGTGCGCAGGTTCCGATCCGCCTCGCCGCCATGGCACACCAGGAAAAGCTCGTCCGGCTGGAACTCCAGGATCCGCAATTCGAGGTCCGCCAGCCGCTGCACGGTGCAGTTGGCCGAGGTCGCGAAATTGAGGATCTCGACCCAGTTTTCCCCGGCATTGAGCCGGTCCTCCAGGAGGCTCTCGAAATTCGCCCCGTCCTTCACCCCGCGACCCGCCACATAGGAGGCCCCGGTGATGGCGATGCGGAAGGTGCCCGGGGGTTTGACCTTGCTGTAGTACTTGTCCCGCATCCCCCAGCGGTTGGTGCTCCATTTGGCCCCCCAGACCTTGGCCGGTCCGAAATCCTCCTCGTAGAGCAGACCGCGGATGTCGGGCACGACCTGCTTGGCCATCTTCTCCTCCTCGGCACCGACCGATTCGCCTCCCGCCAGCAAGCCCTCGTAGTAGCTGCGCTCGCGGTTGATCTGGTCCCGTTCGTTGGGCTGATCCACCCAGACGACGTCGAATTTCTCTCCCCACCATCCGGGCAATCCCACCGAGGCGTGAACCTGCCACGCCGCCGCGAACAGAACGAGCGGCAGCACCACGGTGGCGACCGAGCGTTTCAACCCGGGATGTTCCTCGAAGAGATGAAATCCCCGGTGCGCCATCCACTGTCCCAAGGTTCCCAGCACCACCGCCGCGACGACGAGACCGAGCAGCAGCGCCACCTGTTCGCCGGGCGCGTTGCGGGCCTGTTTCATGACATCGGCGAACACTTGCCACTGTTGCGCCGACCAGAGCGCCCAGAGAACGGCAAAGAGGACGAACATGCCGACGGCCCGCAAGCTGATCGAGGCCGCCTTTTGCCAACGCCATTCCCTGGCATCGTCTCGCCGTCCGGAGGGCTTGCGGGCATCGAGCAGGTTGTTGCCCACCACCAGCAGCCCCAGCAGCCCCCAGAAGGCGTAGTCGGTCTCGTGAATCGTGAAATCCCCCCGCAACCAGAAGGTCTGGTAGGAGTGGAGAACGGCGGTGGCGATGAACACGATCACCGTGGCCACCGCAAGCCGGCCCTGGTGCCCGAGCTTCGTCCGCCGCAAGGTCATGAAGGTCGGGAAGAACACGATCTTCGTCATGAACTCCTTCCAGTAGATGTTGATGCGGCGCCAGTAGTCGCTGAAATCGTGGGCGAAGAAGTAGAGTCGGTGCGTCTCCGGCAACTCGTAGCCGAAGAGGCGGAGCACGCCGGTGATGATGTGGAACAGCCCCGAAACGCGCAGGTAGATGAGGTAGCCCGAGAGGCAGAACGCCGCCACCCCGGCGAGATCGGCGACGAATTCCGCCGGCGGACTGAAGAAATGATAGATCACCCGGTAGAGCACCAGGTGAACCACTCCCCGCGAGATCCACAGCATGCCCAACTGGTAGGTGGAGAACGCCGGCTTCTGGTACCACGAACGCCGGTAGACCTGGTAGTCCAGCGTCGGGAAAAACGGAGCCAGCGGAGCCGGCAGGAGAAAGAAATAGCCGATCCGCTCCAGCGGCGTCGAGGCGCCCGGTTTCTCGTGGCGGATATCGTAGAGATAGAGGATGAGGCGGAACATGAAGATGCCGCCGAGAATCGGAAGTGCGGCCTCCAGGTGATGACCCGCGTAGATCGCGCGCGCCGCCGCCAGGGCGAGAAACGCCGCCAGCCCGATCACCAGCGTCACCCGCCACCGGAAGGCGATCGGCAGATGACAGATGCCGATGAACAGCAGCCCGATCCCGATGGCGTAGCCCGCCGCCGTCGGCCCGAGTATGCGCACCAGCAGGACCGCCGTCACCACCAGCAGGAATCCCCGCCGCCACTTCAACGGCATCACCGCGTGGGCCACGAAGACCGGCACGACCCAGAGCAGGTCCCAACCCAACGGCTTGGCCAAGTCCAGCTCGAAGCGGACCATGACGAAAGCCGCCAACGCCAGTTCCGCCGTCACCAGGGCCAACGCCCAGGGCCGGATTTCGTGTTTGCCATCCCCCATGTTTCGGAAACCCGCACCTTGGCGCGCCCGACTTTGCTGGCAAGAAAATACCCGGATCGCTTCTCAGGTTTTCACCCCGAGAAACAATCGGAATTGCGGACCAGTTTGGTGATTATGGGAGCCGCGAAAATCACGGTCCCGGACCGCCGGTTCAGGACAGCTTCCAATCGCCTCGCATTTCCTGGTCGACCAGCTTGTTGGCCTCGGCATCGTCGATGAACTGCTCCGCCTTCGGATCCCACCGCAGTTCGCGGCGCAGCTGGTAGGCGATGTTGGTGAGGTGGCAGATGGTCGCCGAACGGTGGCCGATCTCCTCGTGGCAGATGCACTTGCCGCGCGACTCGATGTTCTCGATCCAGTTGGCCATGTGGCTGAAACCGTTGCGTCCGCCGGCGTTCTCGAGCTTGGTGTCCTTCTCGCCGATGGGATTCTTCTCCCGCAGATCACCCGGAATGGTGTCGAGCCGGCTGCGATCCACCGAGACGACGCCCCCCGTACCCACCCAGGTGGTGCCGCCGGGACCGCCGTGGAACATCTCGATCCCGTTCTCGTAGACCAGCATCATGCCGCGCTTGGCGGTCTCATCCTGCGGAGGCACGAGCCGCACCGGACCGGTGTCGTCGGTGCCGAGTCCCCACTGGGCGATGTCGAAATGGTGGGCGCCGAAGTCGGCCACGCTGCCGCCGGCGTACTCCCGGTATTTCCGCCAGGCCGGGAAGTGGTTGTGCACGCCCTTGGGACAGAGGATCTCGTTGTAGGGACGCATCTGGGCGGGCCCGAGCCACAGGTCCCAGTTGGTGCCCTCGGGCACCTCCTGTTCCGGCAGGTCGCAGGGCACGTTGGGGTCACCGACCCCGACATTGACCGAGATGACTTCGCCGATCTTGCCGTTGCGCACCAGCTCGGCGGCGATGCGGAACTTGCCGTCGTATTCGCTGCGCTGCTGGCTGCCGGTCTGGAACACGACCTTGTTCGCCTGCACCGCGTTCACCATGGCTCGCCCCTCGGCGATGGTGCGGGAGATCGGCTTCTCGCAGTAGATGTCCTTGCCGGCCTTGGCCGCGGCGACCACGGGAATCGCGTGCCAGTGATCGGGCGTCACCACCATGACCGCGTCGATGTCGTCGCGGGCGATCACCTCGCGGAAATCCTCGTAGGTCTGGACGCCGTCGTAGTCGGGCTGGTTGTTGAGCTTGGCATAGAAGTCGTTGGCGATCTTCTTGCCGTTTTCCCGCCGCTCCGCGACGACGTCGCACATCGCCACCATCTGGGTGTTGGGAAACTTCATCGCCTTGGTGAAGTCGCTGACCCCCTGCTTGCCGACGCCGATCACGCCGATCACGATGCGGTCGTTGGCGGCGGCCTTGGCCTTGGAAAGGGATACCGAGCCGGCGGCGGTGCTGAGCAGGGTGGTGGCGGTGGTCTGGCGGATGAAGTCGCGGCGGTTCATGGAGTGAGCGGGTGGTTGGTTGGGGTATTTCGGGAAAAGAAAAAATCACATCACGATTCCCCGGCCCGATCAAGACCGCGATTGCCGCGATGGCGGGACCGAGAGCCCTTCCGCTGACGCGGTTTCCGGGATCGCTGTCGGGGCCCTCCCTCGTTCGCCCCATCCTCTCCACCCGGATCGAAAACCAGCGCGCGCTCCGCCATCGACAGCTCGCGCCATTCCCCGGCAGCCAGACCGAGCGCCTCCAGGGACAGTTTCCCGATCGCCACCCGGATCAGTCGCAGGGTGGGAAAACCGACCGCCGCCGTCATGCGGCGCACCTGGCGATTCTTTCCCTCCGTCAGTTCCAGTTCCACCCAGCTCGTGGGAATGCTGGCCCGGTAGCGGATCGGTGGATCGCGATCGGGATGCGTCGGCTCGACCCGTTTCGCTCGGCAGGGTTTCGTCCGGTGCCCGCGGATCTCCAGGCCACCGCGCCGCAGGACCGCGAGCGCCTCCTCCGTGATCTCCCCCTCGACCTGCGCGTGATAGGTGCGCGCGTGTCCCCGGGAGGGATCGAGGAGTCGCGTGTTGAGCCCCGCCTCGTCCGACAACAACAGCAACCCCTCGCTGTCGCGGTCCAGTCGTCCCAGCGGATAGACTCGCTCCGGAAACCCGAACTCGGCCAGGGTCCGCTGCCCTTCCTTCTCGGGCGTAAACTGCGTCAGGATTCCCCAGGGTTTGTGAAAGGCGATGAGCATGGCGGGTGGTGCGATTTGCGATCCGGGACTTGGGAATCGGCGAACCGAAAGATAGCGTGGGGTGAAGCGAAGCGGAACCCCGGGATCGAACTCCCGATCGAATTCCGAAAATCGCCATCGCCCTTTTCGTCGAACTCCGCCAGACTCAACCGCATGTCCGCTTCGCCAACGGCCACGACCGCAGCCGCCGAACTTCCCTTTCGCACGGGTTCGCCGACCCACCTGCTCTCTCTCGCCGCCTGCGCCGGCATCGTGATCGCCTTCGTGTGGCTCGTTCGCCGCTGGCGCGCGATTCCCGACGAGGCCGAACGACACCGCAAACTCCATCGCCTCCGTCTCTTCGTGGGAAGTGGCTGCCTCGCCGTGTGGCTGCTGAACACCGCCCTCTGGACCGTGCTCACCCCGTTCCGCTGGGAACAGAGCCTGCCCCTGCAATTCTGCAATCTCGCCAACCTCTTCGGCGCCATCGCCGTGTTTCGCAAAGGCGGCCGCCTCTTCAAGTCGGTCCTCTATTTCTGGGCCACCACCCTTTGCATCTGGGCCTTCCTGACCCCCGTGCTGGGCAGCGGTCCCGATGGACCGGAATTCTGGATTTTCTGGCTCTACCACGTCTTCATCCCGATCGCGGTCCTCGAGACCTTCCTCGTCCAGCGATTTCGCCCCTCCTTCCGAGACCTCGGAAACGCCATCGGATTCACCCTGGCGTTCACCCTGCTGCTCGCCGTGATCGATCGGATCTTCGGCTGGAACTACGGCTTCGTCGGCCCCTCGACTCCGCAGAACCCCACGCTCCTCGACGTCCTCGGTCCCTACCCCCTTCGCATCCTCTGGATGATCCTCATCGCCAGCACCCTGTTCTTCCTCGCCTGGCTGCCGTGGCGGAAGGCTCACCACGACTCCTCCGGGCCGAGTTCCGACGCCGCCATCCGCTGATTTTGCGGTCCACGAATCCGTGTCCTGAAACGGACTGGAAACCGAGCGATCTTTCCGCCAGCGCAAAGCAAAACCCGCCCTTCCCTCGCGATGCCGTCGATTAGATTTTTCGCCCCCTTTCTCGCCGCCACCTGCCTCCTTGCCGGCCAGGCCCGGGCCGCCGATATCCAGTTCAACCGGGACATCCGCCCGCTCCTCTCGGACCGCTGCTTCCACTGCCACGGCCCCGACGAACATGAACGAAAAGCCGACCTGCGGCTCGACCGCGCCGAGGGACCGGAAGGCGCCTACGAGGCCGCCATCGTCCCGGGTTCCGCGGAATCGAGCGAGGTCTGGGCCCGGATCACCTCCGACGATCCCGACGAGGTCATGCCGCCGCCGGACGGGCACAAGAAGCCGCTCACCGAATCCGAGAAGGGGTTGGTGAAACAATGGATCGAGTCCGGCGCACCCTACGAGGACTTCTGGGCTTTCGTCCCTCCTGCGAAACCGGACCTCTCCGGGAAACCCGACTCGGTCGGGGCCATCGATGCCCTGGTGCGCCGCCGCCTCGAGGCCGAGGGCCTCTCGCCCGCCGAATCCGCCGACAGGCGCACCCTGATCCGCCGCGTCACCCTCGACCTCACCGGCCTGCCGCCGACCCGCGAGGAAATCGCCGCCTTTCTCGCCGACGATTCCGAGGACGCCTGGGCCACCGTGGTCGATCGCCTGCTCGACAGCCCCCACTTCGGCGAGCACGTCGGCCGCTACTGGCTCGACGTCGTCCGCTTCGCCGACACCAACGGCATCCACCACGACCACTACCGCGAACTGTCTCCCTACCGAGACTGGGTCATCCGGGCGTTCAACGGGAACCTTCCTTACGATCAGTTCATCCGCGACAACCTCGCCGGCGACCTCCTTCCCAAGCCCACCACCGACCAGCTCGTCGCCAGCGGATTCCACCGGCTCCACCTCATCATCGACCGCGGCACCGCCCTGCCGGAGGAAAGCTTCACCCGCAACGTGCTCGACCGCGTCGAATCGGTCGGAACCGCCTTCCTCGGCCTCACCGTCCAATGCGCGGTCTGCCACGATCACAAGTACGACCCCATCACGATGCGGGACTACTACTCGCTCTTCGCCTTCTTCAACAACTTCGACGGTGAACCGGAGACCGGGGGCCGGGCCGGCACCGATTTCCGCCGCGGACTGCAGCCTCCCTACATCAGCCTCGCCGACGAGAAAGAGGAGGCCCGCCTCGCCGAGCTGACCCGGGCCGCCGACGCCGCCGATGCCGAGGTCGCCGGACTCAAGAAGCAACTCGAGGCCGTCCAGGGCGATCCGGAGAAAAGGAAATCTCTGACCGCCTCGCTCAAGCAGGCCGAGCAGAAGGCGAAGGCCGCCCGCTCCGCCCGCGACGACTACGAGGTCACCCTGCCCGCCGCCATGGTCATGAAGGAGCGCGCCGAGCCGCGCCCCGCCCACCTCCTCATCCGCGGCGCCTACGACAACCCGGGCGAGGAAGTCGGTCGAAACACTCCCGCCTTCCTCCCTCCCCTCGAGACCAAGTCCGACCTGCCCACCCGCCTCGACCTGGCCGCCTGGTTCACCGATCCTGAGCATCCGCTCACCGCCCGCGTCACCGTGAACCGCTTCTGGCAGCAGCTCTTCGGCGTCGGCCTCGTCCGCACCTCGGAGGATTTCGGCGCCCAGGGCGAGTGGCCCAGCCATCCCGAGCTGCTCGACTACCTCGCGACCCGTTTCATCGAGACCGGCTGGGACGTGAAAGCGCTCTTCCGCGAGATCGTGCAGTCCGAAACCTACCGCCAATCCTCGATCGGCTCGCCGGACGACTACGCCCGCGATCCCGACAACCGGATGCTGTCCCGGGGTTCCCGCTTCCGGGTGGACGCCGAGATGATCCGCGACCAGGTCCTCGCTTCCAGCGGCCTGCTCAATCCCGAACTTTACGGGAAGAGCGTGAAACCGCCGCAGCCCGAGGGGCTCTGGAAATCCGTGGCCCTGCCCAGTTCCTACCCGAGGGAATTCATTCCCGACGAGGGCGACAAGATCCATCGCCGCAGCGTCTACACCTTCTGGAAGCGCGGCCTGCCGCCGCCCCAGATGACCATCTTCAACGCGCCCACCCGGGAGGCCTGCACCGCCCGACGGGAGCGAACCAACACCCCGCTGCAGGCCCTCGTGCTCCTGAACGAGACCGAATACCTGAAGGCCGCCCGCCACCTCGCGCAGGCTCAGCTTTCCCGGGCGGACGCCGGAGACTCCGTCGAGATCCTCCAGGCCATCCACGAAACCATCACCGCGCAGCTCCCGGACGAGGAGGAAAGCGAGGCCTTTCTCGATCTCCTGGCGGACTTGGAAACGCTCTACCGCGAGCGCCCCGCCGAAGCCGCCGAACTCTGCGCCGGCGTCACCGTTCCCGCCAACCGCACCCCGGCCGAGTTGGCCGCGTGGACCCTGCTGACCAGCGCGATCTACAATCTCGACGTCACCCGGAACCGTCCCTGAACCCAGCTCCTTCCCCCCACAGCCATGCACGATTTCGAACAGGAAACCCGGTGGTCGCAGGCGCGGCGCCAGTTCTTGAAAACCTCGGGAATGGGTCTCGGGGCCGCCGCGCTCGGCGCTCTGCTCCCGCAGAACAGCCACGCCCGGACCGGGGGCGCGCTTCCCGCCACCCACCGGAAACCGCGGGCGAAGAGCGTCATTTTTCTCTTCATGGCCGGCGCCCCCAGCCAGATCGATCTCTTCGACTACAAGCCGGGTCTGGAAAAACGCTTCCGCGAACCGCTGCCCCCGAGCGTCAGCATGGGCCAGCGGGTCACCGCCATGACCCGGGGCAAGGAACAGCTCGTCGCGCCCTCGATGTTCCGATTCCAACGCCAGGGGGAGAACGGGATCTGGATGAGCGAACTGCTGCCGCACCTTTCCAAGGTCGCGGACGATCTCTGCATCGTGAAGACGCTCAACACCAACGCGATCAATCACGATCCCGCCAAGACCTTCCTCTGCACCGGATCGGAGATTCCCGGCCGCCCCAGCATGGGCGCCTGGCTCAGCTACGGGCTCGGCACCATGAACCGTGACCTGCCCGAGTTCGTGGTCCTCAATTCCGCCTACTGGACCGGCGGCACCCGCAACGTCCAGGGCCTCTACAGCCGGCTCTGGGGCAGCGGCCCCCTTCCCTCGCGCCACCAGGGAGTGAAATTCCAGACCTCCGGCGACCCGGTGCTGTTTCTCTCCAACCCCGATGGCGTGGACCGTGAAGTGCGGCGACGCATGCTCGACACCGTCGGCACCGTGAACCGGAAACACTTCGGCGAGATCGGGGACCCCGAGATCGAGACCACCATCGCCCAGCAGGAAATGGCCTTCCGGATGCAGGCCTCGGTGCCGGAACTGACCGACGTCGAGGGCGAGCCCGAGGCCATCCTAGACCTTTATGGTCCGGAAGTGCGCAAGACGGGCTCCTTCGCGCGGAACTGCCTCCTCGCCCGCCGCATGGTCGAGCGCGGCGTTCGTTTCGTGCAGCTTTTCCACCGCGGCTGGGATCACCACACCATTCTCCCGAAGCAGCTGCCCGGCCAGTGCTTCGACATCGACCAGCCCTCGGCCGCCCTGATCCGCGACCTCAAGCAGCGTGGGCTCCTCGAGGACACCCTCATCGTCTTCGCCGGCGAGTTCGGCCGCACCGCCTACTGCCAGGGCACCCTCGAGCGCGACAACTACGGGCGCGATCACCACCCCCGCTGCTTCTCCGGCTGGCTCGCCGGCGGCGGCATCCGGGGCGGCATCGATTACGGCCGGACCGACGATTTCAGCTACAACGTGGTCGAGAATTCCGTCCCTGTCCGCGACCTCCACGCCACCCTGCTGCACCAGTTGGGCATCGACCACGAGCGGCTCACCTTCCCCTTCCAGGGACTCGACCAGCGCCTCACCGGCGTCGAGCCCGCCCGGGTGGTCGAGGACATCCTCGCGTGATCGCAAAAAGGCGGGCGAGGGCTCCCGGCGACCGATCGATCAATCCCTACTCGATCGTGTCGTCACCCTTTCCGAGGCGAGCCTCGTAGCCGTCGGCGATGCGCTCGATCCAGGCGGAAACCTCCGCCTCCCGGCTGGCGGGATAGCGGATCAGCCAGGTGGCCGCGTACTTCGCGTCGGCCGCGTGGCGCAGGTAGAAGTGGCTGCCGTCCGACTCGATGCCCGAAACCACGAACCAGTTCGCCTCCTTCTTCTTGTAGGTGATCGTGCGTCCCTCGACCGCGAGTTCCTCCTTCCAACGGACCTTCACGTCGCTGTCGCCGTCGAGATTGAAACCCGCGAACGCCACCAGCGCCACGGTCCCGTCCGCCGACACGAACGCCCGCCCGTCCCCGTTGGTCGGCGGCGGCTCCGCCTTCATGCCCGGCGGCACCGGGAGGACGAATCCGAAGCGCGGATTCTCGTAGCGCCCCCAGCCGTCTTCGTCGGCCACAGCGTTTCCAACCGCGGAAAGGAGGACCGCAGTCAGGAGGAAAGGGAGCGACTTGGGAAACATCGTCGTCGGGTTCTTCGGCGTCATGAATTACAGCTACCTCGTTTCGGCGGTTCCGACAAGATCGCTGGCAACTCCCCGGGGTCAGCTCGACCGCCGCGTGGGCAGGGGTGGAGGCGTCCGATTGCGTTCCATTTTCCGTCGCGCCCGCGCCGCGGAGAGGCGCCGCAGGCCCCAAAGCACCCCGACGATCAACGCGTGGAAACCTCCGACGACGGCCACGAAGAAGAAGCCGGCTTCCAGCGGAATTCCCAGGAAAAGAAACAGACCCGCCCAGATCCCCAGGTTGAGGAAGAGGAACAGCGAGAACCGTGCCCAGAGGGGCCAGCGCCGGAACCAGTGCCAGGCTCGCAATTCTCCGAGGGAAGCGTCGGCGCCGCGCTTGATCTCGGAGACCAGCAGCCACTCGTAGATCTTGCCCCCGGGATAGAACAGGATGGTCGCCAGCATCAACCAGAGGAAGAAGCCGAGCACGAACTTGATGCCGATGAGCAGAAAAATGATCCGCCATGGTTGATACCGGATGGCGTGCCCGACGAGACCCAGCCAGCGAAAGGTGCGCGAGGGAATGCTGAAGATCCGGTAGACGAGGCTGCGCTTGGCCACGGCCTGGAACAGGTCCCGTTGGTAGAGGCGGTTGCCGGGTTCGCGCAGCACCGCCTCGCGGTAGTGCGTCTCCGCCTTCACCGGATCGTCGATCTCGTCGAGGTAGACGTCGCCGATGGAGTTGTGCAACTCGGCGCTGTGGGGATCGAGGCGGAGCGCCTCCTCATACTCGTGGAGACGCTTGTAGGCGTCCTCGAGGGAAGTCTCGTCGGCACCGTGAATCCGGATGTGGAGATTGACGATATCGGGATCGTCCGGCGCCAGCTGCCGGGCCCGGTCGATGTGCGCCTTGGCCTCCTTGATCCGCATCCTCGAGGCCGCGTCGATGGCGGCGTAGCGGTGAAAAAACGCCTCCTCGGGATCGACCCGCATGCCCTCCCGGATGTGGGGCCGCGCCTCGCGCCAGCGATTCTGCGCCGCGAACCAGTGAACCGCGGCGAACAAGGTCTCGGACGACTCCGGCCGCGCCTGGAGCACGAAGGCCACGTGCGGCCAGGCATCGCCGTAGCGCTCGTCATCGGTGAGCCCGAGCGCCAGAAAGTAGTGGGCGTCGAAGTCCTCGGGGTCCTGCTCCAGGAAACGCCGCGCCTCCGCGATCAACCGATCCAGGTTCCCCGCCTGCGCCAGGTTGGCGAGAACCAGCCGCGAAGGCGTCGCCAGGTGGAAAAAGTCGTCGTCGTCGTTTCCCTCTTCCATCGGTTCAGGAAGCCAACTCCTCGCGCCGGTTCCGGCTCACCAGGTAGATCACTCCGCCCACGACCAGGGTCACCAGTCCCCAGCCCGTCTCCACCGGTTTTTCCCGCACCTGGAAATAGAGCACGTAGAGGCTCGCCAGGGAAAACAGGGCCGGCGTCACCGGGTAGCCCCACGCCCGATACGGCCGCGGCGCCTTCGGCATTTTCCACCGGAGCCAGAACACGGCCAGGACCGTGAGCAGGGAGGACAGGGTCAGCAGGGCCTGCACGTACTGCATCAACTGCTCGAAGGTCGCCGTCACCACCAGCACGAGGACCACCGCGGTCTGCGCCAGCACCGCCCACGCGGGCACGCCGAAGCGATTGCGCCGCCCCAGCCAGCGAAACACCCGGTAATCCTCACCCATCATCGCCGTCACCCGCGGTCCCGCCCACATCATCGAACTGATCGTGGAGATCAGGCCGATGCTGATCAGCAGGCCCATGATGGCGCCGCCGCGTTCGCCGAAAATCTCCCGGGCGGCCACGAAACCGACTTCGGGTTTTCCCGCCATCGCGTCGATCGGCGTGGAGTAGAGAAAGGCCCCGTTGAGAAAAAGGTAGAGCGCCGTGACCACGCCCGTGCCGACCAGCAAGGCCAGCGGCAGGGTGCGTTGCGGGTCCTTCAGTTCCCCGGTGATGTAGGCCGCCGCGTTCCAGCCGGCGTAGGCGTAGAGCACGTAGACCAGCGAGATGGCGAAGGCCGGCTGCGCGATGAGTTCGAAGTCGTTCGCCTGCGGCAGGAACGACACCGATTGCCGGGTGCCGATGGCGAAGGCCGCGATTCCCAGCACGAGGATGAGCACGATTTTCAGCGAGGTGAAGAATACCTGGAACTGCCCGATCCGTTGCAGCGGACCGAGATGCACGGCGGTCACCAGGACGACGACCGGCACCGCGAAGACCCAGCCGGGCACGGCGAAGATGGCCGACAGATAGTCGCCGAGCAGGACCGCGTTCAACGCCACCGGTGCCGCGAAACCGACCGTCGCCGAGATCCAGCCGGCCAGGAAGCCGACCGCCGGATGCCAGGCCTCGCGCAGCAGGTGATACTCCCCGCCGGAGCGGGGCATCATCGACGAGAGTTCCGCGTAGGACACCGCCCCGCAGAAGGACAGGATGCCGCCGAGGATCCAGAGCAGCATCACCGGGAATCCGCTCGGCAGGTCCGCCACCTGGAAACCGAGGCTGCCGAACACCCCGGTGCCCACCATATTCGCCACGACGATGGCGATGGCGACCGGGAGGGACACCTGGCGCAGCGTGTTTTTCGAATCGGGAGAGCCTGGCATGGAACCGTGAGGCAGGACCTAAGAGACTGTTGAAGAACTATGGAATGAAAAACTGCGGGTCATTTTTTCGCCTGACGAGGCGCGATGAGGAAAGGTAGCCGGCTACCTGACCGATTCGCAACGAAGCCAGGTGGAAAAAGGGCCGCAGCCCGAAGGGACACTTGAAAGGGCTATTCGGCGAAGCCGCAAGTTCATCCCCCTCCCTATCCTTTGGTTTTTCGTTTCAGAGTTTTTCAACAGTCTCCTAAGCAAAGACCGGCCTTGCGGGCGAGCGGAGAATTCGTTAAGGGTTCCAAAGCATCTCGCCGTTCCTCCCGATGACCTTCCCGTCCCGTTGCGGACGCCTCGCGTCCCCCGCCGCCCTCTGCGCGGCTTTCGCCCTCGCGTTCCTGCCCGCCTGCGCCCCGCTCCTGCCTCCCCGGGCCGAAGTCGACCCTCCCGTCGCCACCCCGGTCACGACCGTGGGAACCTTTTCCCGACTCGACGACACCGCCCGCTTCCTCGCCGGAATGCCGGGTGGCGGAAACGCCCGGCTGAAATCGCTCCGCGGCGGCGGTGCCTGGCAGGCGCATGCCCGTCGCATGGGCCAGCTCTTCGGCTATTTCGACCGCGGCTACCTGCCGCACGTCCGCGAGTTCCGCGCCGAACTCGGTCCGCTCACCGCGCCGAACGTGCTCTTCTATCCCTTCGGCGGTCCCGACTACCTCTACGCCAACGGCTTTTTCCCCGGAGCCCGGAACACCGTGCTCATCGGGCTGGAAGGCGTCGAACCATTGCCCGATCTCGACAGCCTCACCGAAGCCGAGATCGAGAACGGGCTCGCGGGCCTCGCCGAATCATTGCGCGACATCACCGGCGCCAGCTATTTCGTCACCAAGGACATGCGGGTCGATCTCGAGAGCACCGCCTTCAAGGGAACCCTGCCCATCATCCTGGTAATGATCGCCCGCAGCGGCCAGTCCATCCAGTCGGTGACGCCGGTGGGCATCGACGCCTCGGGTGTCCTGACCTCGCCCGCCGAGGGCGCCGCCTGTCCCGGCTGGCACATCGTCGCGGGAGGCAAGAACATCTACTACTTCCGGGAGGACCTCTCCAACGGCACCCTCGCCGGCGACCGGCGGTTGCTGAATTTCGTCACCTCGAAAGGCGCGCCGGTGACCTTCGTGAAAAGCGCCAGCTACCTCATGCACTCCGATGGCTTTTCCCGGATCCGCGAT
>JAUIGT010000505.1 GCA_030432615.1 Verrucomicrobiia bacterium | reverse complement strand
CGGTGGAGTTCGAGCGCATCGCGTCTGAGATGCTGCGTGCGCTGCGCGCGCACCGATCCCAGGTTCAGTGGTCACGCTGGTTGGGGTACCGGTCGAATGTGGCCTACACCTGGGAGTCGGGGCGCCGGTGGCCAACGGCGGCCGAGACGCTACGCGCGGCGAGCCGAGCCGGCATCGACGTGCGCGCGGCGCTGGCGACCTTCTACGGGGATCCGCCCGCGTGGCTCGCTGAGACGGCGCCGGAGTCGCCCGAGGGTTTGGATGACGATGCATTGCGGGTCATCAAGGCCGATCCCACCGACGACGTCAGCGTGTATCACCAGGTCGTGGAAACGGCGGGCGGCGTTCCGGTGCTGGTTCGCGGCGGAGGCAAGGTCTCCGACCGCGTCATTCTCGAGCGGACCGCAGGTCTGCTGGAGCAGGGCGTGCACGGAATCGTCTATGGGCGGAACGTGATCCAGCACGACAATCCGGCCGGCATCACCCGAGCGCTGATGGCCATGCTGCACGACGGTGCGAGCATCGACGAGGCCGAAGCGATGGTGTGAGGCCGCGGCCGCGGCGGTTTCGGGACAGAGGAATGAGGGGCATGTCGGAATCCGAATCCCAGACCCTGAAACCCGAATCTCCCACGCCCATCGACTGGGAAACCTGGACGCCCAACATGCGGGCGAACCTGGTCTTCATCCTGCGTGAGCGCCGGGTGCTCCTGATCCACAAGAAGACCGGGATCGGCGCCGGCAAGATCAACGGGCCCGGCGGCAAGCTGGAGGACGGAGAATCCGCGCTCGAGGCGGCGATTCGGGAGGTGGAGGAGGAACTCTGCATCACCCCGCACGCGCCCGAGGAAATGGGCGTGCTGCGTTTCGCGTTTCGCGACGGGCTTCACCTGCACTGCACCGTTTTCCGCTCCCACGGTTTCGATGGCGAACCGACCGAGACCCGGGAAGCGAAACCGGAGTGGTTCGATTTCGACGCCATTCCCTACGATCGGATGTGGGCCGACGACATTCACTGGCTGCCCGGGATGCTGGAGGGGAAATGCTTCGAGGCCTGGTTCGAGTTCGACGAGGAATCGATGCTCTCGCACCGCATCGACTGGCGCTCCTGAAAAACAGAAGCGGATGGATCGCCACCAATGGAGAGGCTAAAAAATTCCCAAAATTATGAAAAATTTGAATTATTTTAATTTTTCATTAACGTATCCGCATGAGTCGATTGCTCTTCTTTGCGGCCATGGGTGTGCTGGTGTTTCTCATGTTCCGGGGAAAGTCCGGAGGGGAAGCCGAGTTCCCCATGCGGGTGCTCTCCCAGCCGACCCCGGTGAAATCGGTCCCGATGGACCAGCGGGTTCGGGTGGTGCTCTTCACCGGCACCGAGTGGTGTCCCGCCTGTGTCCAGCTTGACAAGAGTGTCATCGGCACGGCCGCCTGGAAGGAATTCGCCTCGAAGGAGATCCAGTTTCGCTCCCTCGATTTCCCGGTCGACAAGACACGGGTCCCGGAGTCCTACCACCGCCTGGCCCAGCAATACAACGTTCGTAGTTTTCCCACCATGCTGGTGCTGGGGAAGGATCACGAGGTGCTCAGCCGCCAGGTCGGTTCCGGTCCTCCGGTCGAGAATTGGAAGGCCTGGGTGAGGGCCCACGAGAAGTTCTATCGCGAGGACGCCTCCTGATTTCCGACGCCGACGCGTGATTGCGTGCCGAGTCGGCGCTGGTCAGCCCCGCCGAGGCGCTTATCATCAGGAATGCTGACTGTCTCCGGCTCGTCTTCGCCCCGGTCGCGATTCTGCGACGGAGTTTCCCGCCGTGATTTTCTCCGCATTGGCGGACTGGGCATGGGAGGGTTGGCCCTGCCGCAGCTCCTCCAGGCCGAGCAACTGGCCGGTCTCCGGAATTCGAAGAAATCGCTCATCATGATCTACATGGCCGGTGCGCCTCCGCACCAGGACATGTATGACCTGAAGATGGACGCACCCGCCGAGATGCGGGGTGAGTTCCAGCCCATCCCGACCAACGTGCCCGGCATACAGGTCTGCGAACTGCTCCCGCGGCTCGCGAAGATCATGGACAAGTGCGTGCCCATTCGGTCGCTTCACGGCGCGCCCAACGGGAGCCACGACTCCTTCATGTGCTACACCGGCAAGGTGGGCTCGACCTTGAACCAGACCGGTCAACCGCCCGGCGGATGGCCCTCGATCGGGGCGGTCATGTCCCGCCTCATGGGAAGCCGCGACCCGCACATCCCGGCCTTCGTCGGGCTCGCGCCCAGGGCCGGGCATCCGCCCTACGGCTCTTCGGGAAAGCCGGGCTACCTCGGGTTCCATCACGGGCCCTTCAAGCCGTCCGGTCCCGGCAAGGACGACCTGGTGCTCGACGCCATGA
Organism: Verrucomicrobiia bacterium; assembly: GCA_030432615.1. GTDB lineage: Bacteria > Verrucomicrobiota > Verrucomicrobiia > Verrucomicrobiales > DEV007 > JAEUHH01. The sequence goes on along the minus strand of JAUIGT010000505.1, from coordinate 2,183 downwards.
ACGCGACGCGGCTCGACGAGCGCAAGGGGCTGCTCGCTTCCTTCGATCACTTTCGCCGCGAGGCGGATCGCAGTGGCCTCATGGAGGGGCTCGACGAATTTCATCAGCAGGCTTTCGGGATGCTGACCTCCAGCAGACTGGCGGAGGCCTTGAATCTCGACAACGAGGATCCCAAGGTTCGCGAGCGTTACGGAAAGGGCGACCCCAAGAATGTCGGCGACGGGGCCCCGCGGAATCTCGAGCATTTCCTGCTCGCTCGGCGGCTGGTCGAAGCGGGCGCCCGCTGCGTGACGCTCAATTTCGGCCGCTGGGATTTCCATAGCCAGAATTTCAAGGGCATGCGTTCCCACGCCCCGCTCTTCGACCAGGGACTCAGCGCCCTGATCGAGGATCTCCACGAGCGTGGCATGGCCGACGACACCCTCGTGGTGGCGTGGGGCGAGTTCGGCCGCACGCCGATGATCAACAAGGATGCCGGTCGCGATCACTGGCCGCGCGTCGGCGGCGCCCTGCTCGCGGGCGGTGGACTGAAGACCGGCCAGGTCATCGGCGCCACCGACCGGACCGGGGGAGAAATCGCCGACCGGCCCGTGCATTTCGGCGAGGTCTTCGCCACGCTCTATCACCAACTCGGCATCAATGCCAACGAGGTCACCCTCGAGGATCTCTCCGGCCGTCCGCACTACCTCGTCGATGGCTACAAGCCGATGCGAGAGCTGATCTAGGTTGTGTGGACAAATTCCCGAACCACTCGGATTCGAGAAAAATAGAAATGAATCAGCGCCGCGGACGGCGAGTTATGGGAGAACGCGGCCCCTTTTCCCTCCGGCCGCGTTCCGCTTCGCTTTGTTGGGCTCGCCCAACGCCGCTCAGCGCGCCTTGCCAGAAGAAAAACGGACTCGCGCCAAGTAGTCCGCCAATTTGTCCACACACCCTAGGAAAAGCGGTCGCCCTTGGAATCGGTGGACACGCGGGACGGTTCTCCCGAATCGTCACCGCTTGACTGGAAGCGGATCGGCGCTTGAGAGGCACCCTGTGAAGGCGGAATCCGCGGGCGCTTTCGCGGCGAGGGAGAGCTTGCCTCTCGGCACGCGATTTCCGATGATCCGCCCATGAGCCATCGATCTGTTTCTCCCTCCCGCCGTCGATTCCTGCGAACCGCGGGAACCACCGCCCTCGGAGCCGGCGCCTTGCCCAACCTCCTTCTCGCCAAGAAATCCGACAGCGCCACGCCGGTGGTCGGTTCCGGCGAGTTCGCCTACGAATGCCATCACGACTGGGGACTCGATTCACTTCCGCAAGGGCATCACTACGGGGGCGCGACCCACGGCGTGGCCTTCGACAAGCAGGGGCTGCTCTATGTGACGCATCACGGCGGTCCGGAGTCGATCTTCGTCTTCGATCCCGACGGCAAGTTCGTCCGCTCGCTTGGAGCGAAGGATTTTTCGGTCACCAACCCGAAGACGAAAAAGGAACAGTGCTTCGGCCACGGGATCGATATCCGGGAGGAAAACGGAGTGGAGTACCTCTACCTCTCGCCGAACAATCCGGGTCTCTTTTTCGCCAAGATGACCCTCCTCGGTGAACTCGTCTGGAAGCGTGATCGCAAGAAGGTCGAGGAGGAATCCGACGTGTTGAACAAGGACCTGCGTTTCAATCCCACCAACGCCAGTTTCCGCCCCGACGGTGGTTACTACCTCGGCGACGGCTACGGGAGCAACTACCTCTTCGAATACGACAAGAACGACCAGTTCATCCGGGCCATCGGAGGAGCCGGTAGCGAAAACGGCCAGTTCAAGACCCCGCACGGGCAATGGCTCGATGATCGGGACGGCACACCCAAGCTCGTCGTGGCCGACCGCGCCAACGCGCGACTCCAGTGGTTCGACATGGACGGCAAGCATCTCCGAACCCAGGGCGATTTTCTGTTCCCCGCCGACATCGACGTCCAGGGGGATCTCATGCTGGTGCCCGACCTGCACGCCCGCATCACCATTCTCGACAAGGCCAATCAGCCGGTCGCGCAACTGGGCGATGATGAAGCCTGGCGCGCCCGGGTCACCAACCGAAAGCTCGGAGTTCGCGGCAAGCCGGAACTGTGGAAACCGGGAACCTTCGTACATCCTCACGACGCCTGCTTCGACCGGGACGGCAACATCTTCTGCGCCGAGTGGGTCGTCGGC
>JAUIGT010000504.1 GCA_030432615.1 Verrucomicrobiia bacterium | reverse complement strand
GTCGAATTTCACCTCCGCCCGCACCCCGACGCGATCGCCGAGAAAGACCGATTCGGGAGCGGTGAGGTTGAGAATGGAAACGTCGATCGGTCCCAGGCGACCACCGATGGGAACGGCGGAGAGCGGGGAATTCTGCACGCCGAGCTGCCGCAGCGCATCCTCGCTCAGCCTCGGACCGTTGCGCCGCCCGTCGGTGAGCAGGAGAATGCCGGCGAGGCTCTCGGGCGCGGAGTTGTCGAGCACCTGCTCCAATGCCCCCGCGAGGTCAGTCGCGGTGCCACCGCCCTCGTCGCCGCCGGCGGCTTCATCATCGAAGAGGGCATCGGGTCCGGAAAACTCCCGCGCCTCCCGGGCGAAACGGAAGTAGCGCAGGTTGTAGTTCTCGTTGATCCGATCCAACAGGGTCGGATCGCCGACCTGACCCTCTTCGGTCGTTTCGCCGCTGCCGCCTTCGGGCGATTCCTCCGACCCGGACCGGCCGTCGGTGAGCAACTGGCGGGCGATCTCGATCCGGGGCCGGCCCGCGGCCTCGGTGACGGTCTCGCGATCTCCCGGCGGAAGTTGTTCCAGAAAATGGGCATCGAGCGCTTCCCGGAACACCGGCAGGCGCGCGGCCACGTCATCGATCTGCTGCAGTGCCGCGCCGACCTGGGCGAGAAACGTTCCCGCGCCCGCGCCGGATTCGGCGGCAGCCTGGCGCGCCTGTTTCAGGGCGTCGAGACCGGAACCCGCGAGTCGGTTCCCCAGGTCTCTGGCGCTCTTTTTCAATTCGTCCGGCAAACCAGAGCGACGCCCGACCTCGGCGAACTGCTCGGCGATCGAACCCGCTTCCGCTTCCGCTTCGGCAAGCATTTCCGCCAGGGGTTCACGACGCGATTCCAGCGCCGACTCGGGATCGGGAACTCCCTCGAAGGCGGCCTGCTCTCCCGCGAGCCGCGTTCTCAATCCGGTCAGGCGGCGTCCGAGTTCACCGACCGGCGGACGCTGTTTCACCGCCTCGACCTCGAACAGGGTGGCGCGATCCAGCATCTCGGTGGCGGTGAGTCGCTGGTCCGAGAGGTGCATCGAATCCGAATCGTCCACCATGACCACGACCTCGCGATTGATCTCGCGCTCGACGAGAAACGAGCGAACCGGCTGCAGCAGGATCAGCAGCAGGATGAGGAGGGCGAGCAGGCGGAGCGCCAGCAGCAGGCGCCCGCGCCAAGCCGGAGAGACGAGACTGCGCTCCAATCGATAGATCCCCACGATGCCCTCGGCGGCCGCTCCCCCGATCACGGCCAGCACCCAGAGTGGCCACGGCGTGGCCAGCGAAAGCCAACGTCCCGCCAGTTGAATCGCGAGCCAGAAGGCCGCCGCCAGGAGCAGGGCGCCGCCCAATCCAGCGGCCACGCGGCCGCCCCGCGTGACAATTCTCCCACGAAACCGAAGCGAAGCGCCCCAGAGCCCGAGCGCCACCAGCAATCCCGCCACCAGCCAGGGCGTGGACACGCTGGCGGTGAGGAGGTCTTCGCGGCTGTAGTCGTCGGGGTTCAAGGGTCGGTGGTCGGTAATCAGTAATCAGTAATCAGTAATCAGTAATCAGTAATCAGTAATCAGTAATCAGTAATCAGTAATCAGTAATCAGTAGTCGGTAGTCGGTAGTCGGTAGTCGGTAGTCGGTAGTCGGTAGTCGGTAGTCGGTAGTCGGTAGTCGGTAGTCGATGATCTCGTCTCTTATCTCATATCGCCTATCTCATATTGCTCGTCGCTCACCGCGCTTTCACGCGGGCGAGTTGTTCCTTGAAGCCGGCACTGGGGGCTTCCCGGGATTCGAAGTCGATCTTGATCTCCTCGCCGGTGCGCCGGCTGAGGGCGATCCAGCGAGCGAGGGCGATTTCGACCAGCAGGAACACGAACGCGCCGAGGGCGAGGTACTTCCACAATTCCTGGCCGAACTGGTTGCCCTGGAGAATGCCGAGCACTTCCTCGAGGGTCTCGGGCTGGACCAGGGTCACGAAATTCTCGAGGAAGGTGAAATCCTCCTCGCCCAGCCGGCTCAGCGTGCTCTCGGCAGGATCTCGTTTCACCGTGAAGGGAATCTCGTTGTCCTCGCCGGAGAGAAAGCGCCGAAAGTAGGAGCGATGATCCTCGGGAATGCGCAGGTGGTACAGGCCGGAGGAAACGTCGCCCTGAATCTTGATGAGCGACCCGTTCTCGCTCGAAGTCAGTTCACCGCTCCGGGGCGCCTCGTCCGGTCCGTTCACCTCGTAGCGGGCCAGCGCTCCCTCGCGGGTGCCGTCCATCGCCGCCGGCACCGGTCCGGCAAAGGCGCGGAAACTCTTGGGCGGCACGATCTGGCGCGCCATGTCGCGGGATTGCCAGAAGAGGATGGCCTTGGCATCGCCCCCGTTTTCCACCAGGCGCGCGCGAAAGTCGTACCATTCCCCTTTCTCCATCTTCAACCCGCGGCTGCGCCCCTTCCGCGCGGTGGTCGCCTTGAGGATGGACTTGCCGTCGATCCAGACTTCCAGTTCGTCGTCGGCCTCGGCCTCGAAGGTGATCGATCCCGTTTCCGGGCCCTGGATTTTCCCGGTCCACTCGATGCGGAAGCCGTCGGCGGGAAGGTTCGGAGCGGGAGAGCCGCCCTGCCAGTTGAACTGGACCCCGGCATCGATGCGGGTGAGGGCCGGCTCGCCACCGGAGGTGGTGGCGAAATACTCGCCGCGCAGTCCTTCGCCGATGGGGACGTGACGCCCGCTCGACAGGGACAGGGTGAGATCCCAGCCGGGATCGAGGTTGAGATCGTAGGCCGCCGGGTCGGCAAGATCGTAGACCAGCTCGTGGAGAAACGGCAGGTAAGCCTGGCGGGTCGGCAGATTGCTCATCGAGGTGTCGAGCGTGCCGCCGAAGACGATCACTTGGCCGTTGCCGACCCGGCGGGTGGCCAGGAGCGGTTCCCCGGTATTCAGCCGCGCCCCGACGGCGGTTTCCACCAGGAGCGCATCCGGGACCTCCAGGGGCCACCAGCTGGTGAAGTTGACGGTGGCGAAATCGGTGCGGTTCTGGCCCGACACTTTCTGGAAGGCGGGATGGGAAAGCGTCTGCGCCGACGGCGTGATCGCTTCGCCCTCTTCGGCCACCTCGATCGAATCGCCCAGTCTCACGGGGAGGAAAGGCTGTCCATCGACCAGTCGCCAGTCGTTGTAGAAATCCGGCTGGGCCTTGAAGCCCGGGGTGACGAGAAGACCACCGCCTTTTTCCACGAACTGGATCAGGGCGGTGGCGCTCTCCGAGGCCAGGCGCGGCACGTCGGCGAGGATGACCGTGTCGTAGCCCGAGAAATCGGGAATGGTGATCAGTTCGGGCGCGCCCACGATCCGCGGTTCCACCAGGAAGCGCACCGGGTCGCGGGTGGGATCGTAGTCCTCGCCCTCGTAGTTGTCGGAATACTCCTCGCCGGCCCCGACCGGATTGGCTTCGAGCGTGGGATCCAGGGTCAGCGACGAGGGCGCCAGCGCGAGCGCCGGAAACGTGGCCGCCCGAGTGAGGTAGCGCCCCGAGGGACGACCATCTACAATCAGGACCTTGAGGCTGTCGGCGATGTTGAGCGCCGCGTCGGCGGTGTTGTCCTGGGGGATCTCGTCCTCGACCTCCAGCGACGCCCGGATCGCCTGCGCTCCCGCGGCCCGAAACTGGTGGGCGAAGGTGATGGTCTGTTTCGCGCCCGGCTGCATCTGGCCGAGGGCGTTGTCCCGGTGGCGGGAACCGTCGCCGGCGACCACCTCGAGCGCCGCCGGCGTGACCGCCTCGTCACCGGTGTTTTCGATGGTGACGGAAATATCGACCGGGCGATCCGTGCCCACGATCTGGCGGGAAAAGCGGACGTCGGTGATGGCGACGTTCCGGATCCGCAAGGGCAGCGGCATGCGCCGCAGCACGATCTGCGGTTCCGAGGTCAGGTTCTTGAAGGCGTCGCGGAGGAAGTTCCAGCGCGGCGCCTTGCCCGTTTCCCATCCCACGTCCTGGGCATCGGAAAAGAGAATGATCTGCTTGGCGGCATGATCGCCGCGGGTCAGGCTCAGCGAAGCCAGGGTGAAGGCGTGATAGGTCGACATGGCGCCGTCGAGCGGGCGCAGTTCGTCGAGCGCGGTCTCCAGTTCGGCCCGGTCGGTGGTGGGATCGAGAATCTTCGCCGAGGGCGCCGGTCCTCCGACGATGAGACTGAAGGCGTGTCCTCGCGGCGCCCGCTTGACCAGCTCGCGGGCTTCCTCCACCGCCCGCTCGAAATTGGTGAGGCCATCGACCTGCAGGCTCATCGAGGTCGATCCATCGATGATGAGGGCGATGTCCTGGCGGCCGCCGGAACCGAAGCGGGAAAGATTGAGGTATTTCTCGAACACCACCAGCCCGGCGCAGATCATGAGCGCGAGAATCGAGACCAGAGCCGTCCAGAGGCGCCACTTCGGCACGGTGTGGAGGACGGCGGCCACTCCGAGACCGACGACGCCGAGCAGGGCGAGCGGAAGCACGAAAAGCCAGGGCACGTTCGACCCCGGCGGCACGAAAGGCCGCGCCAGGGCCAGCGCCAGCAGTCCCA
>JAUIGT010000503.1 GCA_030432615.1 Verrucomicrobiia bacterium | reverse complement strand
CGCCGCGCGGACGAGGTCGTCCCGTTCCCCGAGGCGTTCCCCCAGTGAACGGGCCGCATTTTCCGCCGTCGCCGCATCCGGCGCCGTGAGAACGGCAATCAGTTCATCCTTACGGCTGAAATGATCGTAGAGTTCCTGGATACCCTTCGCCTCGGGCAGGTCCGGGGGAAGGAGCGCGGCCACTTCGACATTGAACGACAAACGCGACAAGCCGACGATGGTCAAACCCAGCCAGGTGAGGAATAGTAGGAGAACGCGCATGCCGGAGAACGACCGAACGTCTTACCCCGGTTGCGGGCGCAAACCAAGTCAAAGCGCTGATTGACACCAATGCTTCGGCAACCCTAAATATGGCCATGGAGACGATCGTTGAGGCACCAGAAATCAGGCTGCGTTTCGGGCAGTCTGTGTCGATGTGTGCCCATGACGGTCAGTTGCTTCAACTCGATCTCGCCGTGCCCTTCCTGGCGGGCGTCGAGGAAGAGCGCGTGCTCCCCTGGGGCGAGGCGGCGTCGATCGAGAAGGCGGGTGCGTTCCACCTGCTGCGTGGCGTGGCCGGTGAAGTCCAGGCCGGCGTGGCGGTCCTGCCCTGCGGAGGACTTGCCGAGCCTGTTTCCTACCAACTCTACCGCGAGATGCTGGAGATCGTCGGCGACCAGTCGCTCTATCGCGTCTGGCATTTCATTCCCGGCATCAATGCCGAAACCGATGGACTGGAACACTACCGGTCTTTCAACATCGGCCGCTGTCGGGCGTTCCGGGAATGTTTCGGCGACGAGTTGATGGAGGCTCACCTGCCGGCGGCGTCCGCGGTCGGCACGGCCGATCCCCGGCTGGCGCTGCTGTTCGTCACCGGTCGGGATCCGGCCCGCTATTTCGAGAATCCCCACCAAGTGCCGGCCTACCAGTATCCCGAGCAGTACGGACCCTGTTCGCCCAGCTTCGCCCGGGGCGCGGTGGTCGATCACGCCGATGGCAGCCGGACGGGCTATCTTTCGGGCACGGCCAGTATTCGCGGGCACGAATCCGTCGCCCGGGACGACCTTTCCGCCCAACTCGACATCACCCTGGAGAATGTGAGCGCGGTGCTGGAGCAGATGGGATTTCCCGGTGCCATCGATTCCGCCTCGCCCTACGCGCCCCAGTTCCGCGTCTACCTGCGGCAACGCGAGGATCTCGAGCTGGTGCGGCGGTGCTTCGCGGAAAAGGTGGGCGAAGCCGCCGCGGCGCGGACGGTTTTCCTGGAGGCCGACATCTGCCGAGCCGACCTGCGCCTGGAGATCGAGGGAATCTTCCGCGACCTGACAGGGTTGAGTCGTTGACTCGACAGGGTCGGGCCGCTTTCAGCGCCCCGCCCGGGCGCGTTCGCCCTCGTCGTCGTAGTGATCGCGCAGCCGGATCGACTGGCCGTCGCGGGTGGCGATCCAGTGGCTGCTGCCGCGGCGAAACTCCACCGCAGGATCGCCCTCGTCGTTGAGCGGCCACGGGGTGTCGGCATGGAGCCGGTTGGGCTTGTTGTCGGCGCCCGGTTTCACCTGCCAGAAAAAGAGCGCGAAGAAGGCGACCGAGACCCCCGCCGCGATGGCGATCGGGATTCGGCGCGGCTCGGGCTTCCGCAACAGCGGCAGGACGAGGCGATGAAAGCCGATGGCGACGCCGAGAATGATCACCGGGAGGGCGTAGGACAGATACCAGTAGTAGAAGTAGAGCGAGGTGAATTGCTGGTGGATCAGCGCCAGGATGGGCGCGGCCATCCCGAGGAGGAGGACGAAGAAGGCGGGCGCGTTGGGGAATCGGCTCCCGCTTTTTTCCCAGTTTTCTCAGCCACAGCAGCCCGAGCACGATGAGCGCCGGGATGACGAGCCACTGCAGGGCGACGAGGACGGGCTCGGCGGGGGCGAAACGCTGGAAGAGCACTTCGGAAAGGGTGACGGCGTCGGTGCGGAGTTCGTAGATGTCCTCGCCACCGGGGAAGTTGGTGCCGGTGCTGTAGTGCGACCACGCGTAGAAAAGCCAGAAAGCCTGGAGGGGGATCAGCTCGAAGACGTTGCGGAAATGATAGCTGACCTGCGGGAGATGGGGGGCGATCAGGAAGAGATAGAGCAGCCCGGTGACGGCATTGACGCAGAGCAACCGGGCCACGGGGCCGAGGTCGGCGGAGTCGCGGGTGCGGAGGCGTCGCCAGGCGAGAAAACCGAGGATCCCGGCATTCAGCGCCAGCGCGAAATAGACCGAACCGGCGTAGGACCAGAGGCAGCAGAAGACGGTGAAGGCGAGGGCGAACCAGTCGCGCCAGCGGTCGCGGCGCAACGCCAGCCAGGCGAAGCCGAGTGCCAGGGGAACGAACAGCAACACCAGGGCGTAGCCGCGCGCCTGGAGGCTGTAGTCGATGTGCATGGGATGAATGGCCGCGAGACCCGCGGCGAAGACGGCGGCGAAACGGAGCCCCCAGAGCTGGAGCAGCCACCAGAGCGCGGCGATGGAGGCGAGCCCGGCGAGAAACACGGGCAGGCGCAGGGCGACGATGTCGAACTGCTGGCGTTCGGCCCCGGAAAAGGCCCGCCACAGGCGCAGGCTGGCCTGGCAGGCGACGCTCAGGAGCACGGGATTGTTGCCGAGTCGGTTTTCGAACAGGGCCTCCTGCCAGCCGGCGCCGCGCCAGACTTCCTCGCCATCCTGGCGAATTTCGAGGTGGCCGTGGAAGTTGCGGCGCAGGTTGTCTTGCTCGTCGAAATAGAGCGCCCGGTCGAGGTAGGGCGCGCGGAGTGCGGTCGCACAGAGCAGGAGAAGCGCGAGACCGATCCAGTCGATTCGTCGCGGTCGAAAGAGCGAGCCCGAGGGAAAGGGCGATTGAGCGCGGCGCCGGCGGGCGATGGGCATCCACCAGCGGGCGGTGAAGGCGCAGATCCCGAGAATCAGGCCGACGGCGAGGGCTCCATACCACAAGCCGATCTGGCGGTAGGCCTCGACGCCGAGATTCAGGCTGCCGAGGGTTTCGAAGTCCCGAAAGACCGGGCGCGGGACGGCGTCCTCGGCCACGTCCATTCCGCGGGCCGCCTTTTCCAGGGCCCGGCCTTCCCAGGGCGCTTCGCTCTTCAGCCAGAAACCGAGGAAACACGCCGATAGCACGACCAGGATCACGGTCACGCGGTTGGTCACGGGATCGGGAGAACGGGAGGGCATCGTGGGAAAATCCGGCGACGGGTGGTGGGAGGATTCATCCGGTCGATCGGCCTGACACCCTAGGCGACAAACGGCCGGCGACAAGGCGCGGTGAAAGCGGGAGAAACGCGGAGATCGCCCGCGTCCGGCGCGTCGAACCCTCTTCCAATAGCGTTTTTCCGGAAAACGGAAAAACAATCCTTCTTAATTCGTAATATTTCAGATTTGAGTTATTTTTTATGGAAATTATAATTTTGGTTGCGACCTGCCACGAATCCCGACAAGGTGCGCGTCCCTTTTTTCCCTTCGCCCGAAGGCCTATCCCTCGTGAATCACCATTCCTCCATCCCCGTCGATTCCAGCCCGTCGTTGGCCGCGGCCATGTTGGACGGATTCCTGTCTCCCTCGCTCAGGGAGGATGAGGAAGCCACGCGCCGCGGGCGCCTGCAGGTTCGTTTCGGGGTGCTGGGCGGGGCGATGGCGGTGGTCTATTCCGCGTTCTTTTTCGTGCTCGGTCACTACTGGGGCGGTGCCATTGTCGCCACGAGCGGGTTGGCGATCATGCAGGTGCCGTGGATCGTCCGGAAAACGGGGAATCTCTCCATCGCCGGTCACGTCTACGGCGCGGTGCTGATGATCGGCCTCACGGCTCTCTGCGTGGTCAGCGGCGGACTCCGGGGCAGTGCCTATGCCTGGTTGGCGGCGGTGCCGGCCTGCGTGCTGTTGCTGATGAATCTGCGCGCGGCGCTGGTGTGGAGTGGCATCTGTTTCGCGATGGTGGTGACCTTCGCGGCCCTCGACTACCACGAGGTCGGTTTTCCCATCACCTACAGCCATGAGGCGGAGTCGCCGATCGAGGCGGCCGGCAACATCGGGCTGGTGCTCTTTCTAGGTTTCCTCGCGCTCCTGCTGGAGAAGAGTCGCATCGAGGCCTTCGATCGGTTGCAGCTGGCCAATGCGAGGTTGGCGGAGATGAACGAGCAATTGATCGACCTGAACCGGCAGAAAAACGAGTTTCTCAATGTGGCGGCCAACGATCTCCGCAACCCGATTTCCCTGATCTGCGACTATGCCGACCTCTTGCGGGAACTGGAGAGTCCCACGCTCGAGGACATCCAGAAGCGCTCGGCCGGGATCCTGCGGTCGGGGGAACTGATGCTGGAGACCATCCAGGACATCCTCGAGGTGCGGCGGATCGACGATGGTCGCCTGCGCCTGAGCCGCAAGCGCACCGACATCGCGGCGATCGTGGAGGACCTGTTCGTCCGCTACGAAATGACCGCCGGCGACAAGGGGATCACGCTCGACAAGATCGAGATGGAGCGGAAGATGGCTGCGAGCGGCCTTGACTGGACATCGGTTCGCCCGCCGATCCTGACGACTGGCCCGAGGACCGGCAATTTCAAGGTATTGCCGCCGACGAC
>JAUIGT010000502.1 GCA_030432615.1 Verrucomicrobiia bacterium | reverse complement strand
CGGCGTTCTTCGAAAATGGCTGGCGGGATCGTCTCAGGAAGCGGCCGCTTCCTCGACTTCTTCTTCCGCTTCACTGGCCGGCACGTAGGCGTCGACCCATTCGATGTAGGCCATGGCGGCCGAATCCGAACGTCGTTGGCCGAGCTTGGTGATCCGGCAGTAACCGCCCTGGCGATCGGCGTGGGCGGGAGCGATCTCCTCGAAGAGCGCTTTCACGCTGCGCTGGGCCAGTTCGTTGCTGCCGAGCAGGGAAATGGCGCGGCGGCGGCTGTGGAGGCTGTCACGCTTGCCGAGGGTGACCAGCTTCTCCGCGAACGGACGAAGTGCCTTGGCCTTGGCCAGGGTGGTCTTGATGCGGCGGTGTTCGATGAGGCTGCAGGCCAGGTTGCGCAGCATCGCGTCGCGATGGGGCACCGTGCGCTGCAGTTTGACGGTCTTGCGTCGATGTCTCATGAGTGGGGAAAATCGTTGAGGTTGAAAAGTTGGGAGGTGTCTCGGAAAGGGCGCGGCGTTCGAGGCTGTTTGAACCGGCGAACGCCGTCGCCGAAAGGTTTCCGAAAAGTATGATCGATCAGTCGTCGAGGTTCTGCGCGATGAGCGAGGCCAGGCCGGGGCCTTCCGCCGACGCGTCGCCGCCGAGAAGCGGTCCGCCGTAAGGCTGCTCGAGGAGCGCCGGGTCGAGCTGCATACCGAGGGACAGGCCGAGTTCGGCGAGCTTGTCCTTGATCTCGTTGAGCGACTTCTTCCCGAAGTTCCGGTACTTGAGCATCTCGGCCTCGGACTTCATCGCCAACTGACCGACGGTCGTGATGTTGGCGTTGTTGAGGCAGTTGGCGGCGCGGACGGACAGCTCGATCTCGTTGACGCTCATGTTGAGGAGCTTCTTGAGTTCGGCGTTTTCCTCGCTCTGGGCTTCCGGCGCGGACTCGATCTCGATCTGGTCGTCGTCGTAGTTGACGAAGACGTCGAGGTGGTGACGGAGGATGGCCGAGGCCTGGAGGAGGGCGTCGTGCGGCTCGTTGCGACCGTCGGTCCAGATCTCGAGAACCAGCTTGTCGTAGTCGGTGCGCTGACCGACACGGGTGTTCTCGACCGCGTATTTCACGCGGCGGACCGGGGAAAAGATGGAGTCGATCGGAATGACGCCGATCGGCATGTCCGGGTGCTTGTTCTCCTCGCCGGTGTTGAAACCACGACCGACGCGAACTTCCATCTCCAGGCTGAACTTCGTCTTCTTGTCCAGCGTGCAGATGTGCTGGTCCTTGTTGACGATCTCGTACTGGGAGATTTCCTCGATGTCGGCGGCGGTGACGGGGCCGGACTTGTCGACGTTGATCGACAGGGTGGCGGCTTCCTTGTTGTCGAAGTGCTTGAAGCGGATCTGCTTGAGGTTCAGCACGATGTCGGTGACATCCTCGACCACGCCGGGCAGCGAGGCGAATTCGTGCTGGGCACCGGAGATCCGGACCGAGGTGATGGCGGCGCCTTCCAGCGAGGAAAGGAGAACGCGGCGGAGGCTGTTGCCGATGGTGTGACCGAAGCCGGCTTCGAAGGGTTCCGCCGTGAACTTGGCGTAGGTTTCGGTCGCGGTCTTTTCGTCCTTGGTGAGACGATCGGGTACTTCAAACGGAGCGAGTTTGATGGACATGCTTTGATGGGGTTGCCGGGTTTCCCTCCGGTGAGCCGATTTCCCGTCAACGGCGACGAAGACGGAATCCGGAGGACCTACGGCGGTTGTTGTAGGCTCGTGGGCGCGGAATATCCGTGGAATTTCGCCGATGTCAACCACGGGAGGGAGAGCTCCCGATGCCGAAAAGCCGCCGGACTCGCGTTTCCCGCGGTCCGGCGGCTTTCAAGCCCGAGGCAATGGACGCAGCTCGGGCGGTATGGGCGATTCCTCCTGACGTGGTTGGATGAAGGCGGCTCCAGTCGCCGTGGCAGCGGTCTGTCTGTGGTCAGGTAAATGGGGGAGGCGAGGTCTTCGACTCGAAATCAGGGACGGCTCGAAGCCTCGCGGCGATTGGATTTCTCGGTGCGCTGCTCCGCGTGGCGGGCATTTCGGCCGGTAGCCGCTTTCGACTGACGGTCACGGGTGGCGTGCCAGAAAAGGGAACCTCCGGCGGGGTCCCAGGCGTTCGCATCCCAGTGGTTGCGAATGGGAACGGCCCGCAGCACCGACTTGGTGGCGGTGGCTTCGGGGGAGGCCGATGGGGATTCGTTGGCGTCAGCGAGATCAGTCGAAACGCAGAAGAGGGAAGCGAGGGCGACCAGCTTGGTAGCGCCGGAAATCAGGGAATTCATTTCTCGGTAAACAATCTTGGTTCTTGCTCATTGGAGGCGTGTTCTGTGTTCGGGGTAAGGTTAAATTATAGAAATTATGGTTTTTATCAAGTCGAAATAGTTCATGTCCCCAAAAATTTTTGCAGCGATTCGGGCCCATGTCTGTTTTCTGCGCGGAAGACCCGGTCGAGCGCGCGCCATCAAACGCGGAAAAGGGCGCCGAGCTTTTGCCCCAGGATCAACCCGGCGCCCACGATGGTGACGGCGAGGAAAGCCATCGCCCAGACGCCGAGCGCCGACGCCAGGTAGTGGCCGTTGCCCAGCGAGGAAACCAGGGCGTAGATCGCCTTGGTGATGGGGAAATGCTGGGCCTGTTCGGCGAGGATCAGCGAGTCGGACACCTCCAGCATGGCAAAGGAGAAGGCAAGCAAACCGCCGGCGATCAGGTTGGCGGCGATGAGCGGAAGCGTGACCCGTTTCAGCGCCCGGAACGGAGTGCAGCCGAGGTTCTGGGCGGCTTCCTCAAGGCTGACGTTGGTCTGCTGGTAGCCGGCCGCCGCCGAACGGACCACATAGGGCAATCTCCGCACCGCGTAGGCGATCACCAGGATGAGCACCGGATCCTCGCCCAGCATGAGGAAATCGAAGGCCTGCCCTTCCCGGGTGAGCGCAAAGTAGCCGAAGGCCAGCACCAGGCCGGGAACGGCGAGTGGCAGCATGGCGAGAGCGTCGAGCAGGTGGCGGCCCGGAAGTTTCGTTCGCACCACCACCCAGGCGATGGCGATGCCGAGCACGATGTCGAACAGCGTCGAGAAGGACGCGTATTTCAGGGAGTTGGCGATGGAGTTGACCGTCAGCGGATGCCCCAACGCGTCCACGTAGTGCCGCGCGGTGAATTCGCTCGGGAGCAGGGTCCCGTACCAGTCCCCGGCCACGGAGAGCAGAATGACCCCGAGGTGGGGAAGAATGGCGATCCCGATCGTGAACGCGAACAGTGCCGCGTAGCAGGCTCCCGCGAGCGGTCGTGCCGTCTCCAGGGTGCGCCCGGTCGAGGCCCTGCCCGAACCGGCGTAGCTCTCGCGACCGAACAGCGCCTTGCTGACGATGTAGAGCAGCACCGTGGTCACCAGCATCACCACGACCAGGGCGTAGGGCAGGGGGTTGCCGCTCAGTTCCTTGATGCCGTCGAAAATCTGGACCGAGGTGACGCGTCCGTAGTCGAAGATCAGGGGGACCCCGAGCTCCGTGAACGACCAGATGAAGATGATCGTCGAACCCGCGAACACGCCCGGCATGATCAGCGGAAAGGTCACCCGCCAGAGTCGTCGCAGCCCGTGGCAGCCCAGGTTCTCGGCCGCTTCCTCCATCGCCGGATCGAGATTGGCCAGGGCCGCCGAGATGTTGAGGTAGGCGATGGGGTAGAGGTGGAGCGCATTCATCAGCACCACCCCGAAGAGCTGTCCCTCGCCCATCCAGTCGAAAGGCCGGTCTGGATTCATCAGCCCGAGATCGATCAGGAAGGTGTTGAGCACGCCCATCTGTCCAAGGAATTGGCGCACCCCCAAGGCCCCGACGAAGGGAGGCAGGATCATCGGCACCAGCAGGAGCGAGGTCAGGACGTCCTTCCCCGGAAAGCGATAGCGATTCGCGATCAGGGCCAGCGGCAGGGCGATCAGCAGACTCAGCAGGGTCGAGAAAAGCCCCATCTTGAAGGCGTTGAGGAGGCCTTCGAGGTAGATCGGATTCTGGAACACGGCGCCGACGAATCCGAGGGTGAAGTCGCCATCGGGATCAATGAAGGCTTCGCTCACCGTGTTTCCGATCGGATACAGGAAGAACACGGCGAAGACGATCGCCGTCAGAGCGAAGATCGCGATGGGAGCTGGGCGGAACGTTTTCACCGGGAGGACTCCGTGGAAGGATGTAGAACAGCGACTCCTGTCGCGCCGGGAAGACTGATCGCCGCGACAGGAGTCGCTGGCCTACGTCGGGCGAGCGATTCCGCCTCTTGATACTGCGCTCGAAAATGCGCCGCCAATTCCCGCGCCAGTTCCACCTCCTTCAGCTTGTCGCGGGCGCGGAGGGTGTCGGTGATGGGGCCAAGGGCCTGGTCGTAGTCGATGGCGGTCACGTCAGCGAACACCCCGATGGCTTCGGCCGGCATACCGGCCTCGATGATGGCTTCCCAGGCGTCGCGCTGTTCGTGATGGGTATCGACGCAGGCGCAGCGAATGATGAATCGCAGCGCGCCGAAGGTCTTGCCGGTCCAGCCGTCTTCGTAGGTGAAATCCCGGGCGATCTCGTAGGGAT
>JAUIGT010000501.1 GCA_030432615.1 Verrucomicrobiia bacterium | reverse complement strand
AGGGCGGGCGGCCAATCCGCGAGGAAACCCGGCTGGCCGATCTCCTCCGCCAGATCCTCAGCGGCCGGCGGCATGATCATCCCGGCATCCGCTACCAATACCAGTCGAGCGAACCCGATCTCGGCGCCTCGGTGGACCGCCGCCAGCTGACCCGCCTGATCGAGAATCTCGTCACCAACGCCGAGCAGGCCATGCCGGAAGGCGGCGTGCTCATCGCCCGCTGCCGCAGGATCACCGGCGCCGAAGCCTCCCAGCTGCGCAACGCCCCGGCCGCCGCCGAGGACGACCACGTCGTCATCGAGATCATCGACACCGGCCGCGGCATGAGCGAGACCGAGCTGGAGCACGCCTTCGAGCCCTACTACACCACCCGCGCCGGCATGAACGCCACCGGGATCGGCCTCACCGTCTGCGAATCCATCGCCAAGGCGCACGACGGTTTCATTCTCCTGCAGTCGAAGGTCGGGCGCGGCACCATCGCCACGGTCTGCCTGCCGCAAAGGGAACGCGCCGCCACCGCGTGGCCCGCGGAACTGCCGGCCAACGTCTTCATGCCCCGCCAGGTGGAGCCCTCCGGCGAGGCGGGAAAAAGCGAACCGGCCCCGGTTTCCTCCGCCGGGATCGGCGAAGCGCCCTCCCTTTCCCCCACCCCGACGGCCGCCGCCGGGAGCGACGCGGTCGATTCCCCCGCCGACGCGGAGAGCGGAACCGGCGGACGGGTCCTCGTGCTCGAGGACGACGGGCTCATTCGCCGCCTCATCGCGGTGACCCTGCGGCGCGATGGACACGAGGTGGTCGAGACCGCCGACGGACACGACACCGTGCGGCTGTATCGCGAGGCGATGGAAAGCGGGCGACCTTTCGACCTCGTGCTCAGCGACCTGACCATCGAGCACGGTCTCGGCGGCGTGGAGACGATGCGTGCCCTGCGGCAGATGGATCCCGAGGTGCTCGCCATCGTTTCCAGCGGCTATTCCGACGCGCCGGCGATGGCGCGTCCCGACGCCTTCGGGTTCTCCGCGGTGCTGCCGAAGCCCTACCCGCCCCGCGAACTCCGCACCCTGGTCTTCGAGATGCTGCAACGCCGGCGCCGAAACCACAACGGCGCGCCGTTTCCGGCTTGATCGGAAGCGTCATTCCGAACATTCTCCGCATTGATGGACTGGTACTACGCCAACGAACGGGACGAGCAGGTCCAGGTTTCCGAGGATCAACTCCGGCAACTCGCGCAGTCCGGCGGCATCCAGCCGGACACCTTCATCTGGAACGAGTCCATGGACGACTGGAAGGCCGCGCGGCTGGTGAAACCGGAGTGGTTTCTCGGCGCGGGTTCGACCGGGACCGTCGCGACACGCGGAGCATCGACTCCCGGATCGGACATCATTCCGACGGCTCCGCTCGGACGTCCGCCTTCCCTGCCGCAGCCGCCCCCGCCCACGGATGGAATGGCGCTCGCCAGTCTCATCTGCGGCATCACCGGCCTCGTTTTCATGGGCTGCTACGGCGCCGGCACCCCGATCTCGATCGCGGCCGTGATCTGCGGTCACCTCTGCCGGCAGCGCCTGATCCGGGAAGGCAACAGCTCCAGCGCCGCCATGGCCATGGCCGGACTGATCACCGGCTACATCGGTGTCGGACTGATCGTGCTCGCCCTCATCGGCATCCTCGTCTTCATCGCCTTCTTCAGCGCCGCCGCCAGTGCCGCGGGCGCCGCCGAAGCGGTGGTGCCCTGAGTTTCCGGCCGGCCCGGGCTCACGAATCTCCCTGCACCAGGATTTCCTGCGGCTCGCCGAGGTCGGCCGGCTGGGTGTCGAGCAGGTAGAGATCGATCACCGCCTTCACCCGGGCCAGGTACTCCCGCGCCCGGGCGTGGATGCTGGCGCGGAAATCGACCGACTCGCCCCGCAGGGCGATGGCGTCGAGTCCCTTGTGATCCGCGAGGAACAGCGCCCGCGGGACGTGGAAGTCGTCCGAAATCACGGTGACCTTTTCCAGGCCGTAGATCTCGCGGGCGCGGACGATGGAATCGAGAGTGCGATGCCCGGCGACATCGGGCGTGATCGCCGTCGGAGGCACGCCCAGTTCGACGAGCCGCTTGGTCATGTCGCGCGGCTCGTCGTAGTACTGCGAATCGCGGTGCCCGCTGACGAGAAGGTGACGCACCTTGCCGGCCCGGAAGAGTTCCGCGGCGGCCTCGAGTCGATTGTCGAAATGCGGGTTCGGCTGGTCGGGCGCGACCTTCTTCGAGGTGCCGAGGACGATTCCGACGGGCGTGGCCGGAATCATTTCCACCGACTGGTAGACCCGTCCGTGAGTCGAGATCACCACCCAGAGATTGCAGCCCAGCACCAGGGCGCCGATCCCGGCCAGCACCAGGAAAGCGAACCGGAACAGGCAGGCGCAACCTCCACGCTTCGGGGGCGGCGATGGGGACGGCGACGGCGAGGACAAGGAAAATTCGGGGGAGAAGGATCGATCGGCAACGGGAGGAAGGGAAATTGGGCGATGCGGCCACGACCAAGCCGGAGGTTGAGAATGCCACCAAGCACGGCGAGGGTGGCCGCTCCACGACCCCTGTGAAAAAGTCGCATCGCTTGTCAGAATTTCCATAGGTAATGCGTCTGACGGACGCTCCGTTCCGTCCTCCGGGCTCGATTTTTCCCGCTTCATGAAAACCGTCTTTCGCGTCGTCACCTACCTCAAGCGCTACCCCGGTCTGGCCGCGGCGCAATTGGCTTGCGCGATCGCGATGACGGTGTTGATGCCCTTTTTCGCCCAGGTGGTGAAAGTCGTCACCGGGGAAGTGATTCCCTCCGGCGACCTGGAACGCCTCTGGCCCTGGGTGGCCGCCGCCCTTGGCGCCTTCGCCCTCACCAATCTCTTCAACGCCCTTCGCATCGTCCTCAACAACACCTTCGAGCAGAAAGTCATCTTCGACATCCGCTCGGACCTCTACCGGAAGATCCAGCGGCTACCTATCCGCTGGTTCGACAACAAGCGCACCGGGGACGTCATGACCCGCGTCACCGAGGATGTGCAGGCCGTGGAGCGGGTTCTCATCGACGGAATCGAACAGGGCCTGGTCGCCGCGCTCCAGATGCTTTTTGTGGGCGGATGGATGGTCTACCAGAGTCCCCGACTCGGTCTCGTCGCGATGGTGCCGGTCCCTTTTCTCGCCCTCGGCGCCTGGCTCTACACCCGCTCCGCGCCGGAGCGGCACCGCGCCGTGCGTCGAGCCACCAGCGACATGAACTCGCTGCTGCACGACAACCTGGACGGCATCCAGCAGATCAAGGCCTTCACCCGCGAGCAACCGGAGCACGACCGTTTCAACGAGTCGAGCAACCGCGTCCGACTGGCCACCCTCCACCTCATGAGAGTATGGGCCACCTATTCCCCGTCGATGGAACTGCTCCGCAATCTCGGCTATGTCATCGTGCTCGGCTTCGGTGGCTGGTGGGTCATCACCGGCAAGGTGGAAAGCGGCACCTTCTTCGCCTTCCTCGTTCTCCTCAGCCTTTTCTACGAGCCCATCACCCGGCTCAACCAGCTCAACCAGATCATCCAGGCCGGTCGCGCCGCCGGTGAACGGGTCTTCGAGATCATCGACGCCGAGGAAGAGACCGGCCTCGACGGCGGTCGCGAGTTGGCCAGGCCCGTGCGCGGTCACGTGCGCTTCGACGAGGTCCGCTTTTCCTACACCGAGAAAATCGCCACCCTCAAGGGGGTCAACCTCGAGGCCAAACCCGGTCAGACCATCGCCCTCGTCGGCCACACCGGGGCGGGCAAGTCCACCATCATCAATCTCCTGACCCGCTTCTACGAATACGATGGCGGAGAGATCACCGTGGACGGCATCCCCATCCGCGAACTGAAGAAATCCTCGCTTCGCGACGCCATCGGCTACGTCACCCAGGAGAGTTTCCTCTTCAACGGCAGCGTCCGCGACAACCTCCGCCTCGGCCGGCCCGAGGCCACCGACGACGAACTCTGGGAGGCGCTGGAGATCGCCAATGCCCGCGACTTCGTCGAAGCCCTGCCCGAGCAACTCGAAACCAACGTCGGCGAACGCGGGGTGAAACTCTCGGTCGGGGAAAAGCAACGCGTCAGCATCGCCCGGGTGATCCTGAAGAATCCCCCCATCCTGCTGCTCGACGAGGCCACCGCCAGCGTCGATACCCAGACCGAGAAACTCATCCAGGACGCGCTGGAGCGACTCATGACCGCCCGCACCAGCTTCGTCATCGCCCACCGTCTCTCGACCGTGCGCAACGCGGACCGCATCTACGTCATGGACCGCGGCGAAGTCGTCGAGGAGGGCGACCACGACACCCTCATCGCGCTCGACGGACAATACGCCCGTCTCTGCCGTCACTCGTTGATGATGGAGGCGGAAAACGAGGCCTTCGCCTGAGCGATCGATCGATCGATCACTCCGGCGTCGGCAACCCGAACGCCACCCGTGCCCTGGCCACGCGGGCGAGGGCTTCCTCGATGTTGTCGGCGAGGAAGGTCGCGTGCCCCATCTTGCGACCGGGACGGGCCTCGGCCTTTCCATAGAGATGGAGGCGGGCTCCGGGCGTTTCTAGGATCG
>JAUIGT010000016.1 GCA_030432615.1 Verrucomicrobiia bacterium | reverse complement strand
CGCCTATTTCTACCGCATCTCCTATGCCAGCGCTCCCGCCGACCCGGATCGGGAGCGGCACTTCCGGGAATCCCTCCGCGCGTTTCGCCTCGCGGACTCACGCGAGAACGGCGAAAGCTGAGAACGGTTCAGCGCTTCTTCCCGAGGAGGGAATCGACGCCGAATTTCCCGGCGCCGAACGCGAGGATGACGATCGAGGATGCGAGGTAGAGCAAGGCCATTTCCTTCTTGGAGAAAGCGTCCGGGGCATGCACCACGAAGGCGGCCACCGCCATGGTGATTCCGAGAAAGACGGCCGCCGGCCGGGTCAGCAGTCCGATCGCGATGAGGAGACCGCCCACGAACTCGGCGAGGATGGCGGACCAGCCGAGGAGCGTGGGCATCGGGAGTCCCATCTTGGCGACATTCTCGATGAATCCCTCGGCTCCCTTCATCTTTCCAAGACCATGCCCGAAAGCCATGGCCAGGCCGATGAAGACGCGGAAGAGCGTGTAGCCGATCTGGGCGCAATTGCCGGCGGGATCGCAGGCACCGAAGAGACAGGATTTCAGACGATTCATGACAGTAATTTCAGGAAACAGAAGCGATACGACGCCGACAAGAAAAACGGATCCCTCACCTGGCGCCAGCCATTTCGACAGGGTGCGACAAATCTTCCCGACCTTTTGTCGCGCCGGGATCGAGACTTGAGCCAAATTGGCGCGTTTTTCAGAATTCTGGCGCTATTAAGATCCTGTGTAAATAATTGATGAAAAACGAGTTGTGGTTGGTTTTGGTTTGCTGGCACGAAAGGTGCACCCCCTTGAAGGTAGTTCGCTGAGGCCTTTCAAGCGGCTTCAGCCTGAGAAAACGACCATCAATCAAACCTCCCAAGAAGAAAGGAATCCTAGCCATGAAACTTGTTCGCTATCAGCATCCACTCTCGGAATCCTTCGGCGATTTCGACCGTTGGTTCCGCTCGCCCGCATCCGGTTTCGGTCGCCTCTTCGAGTTGGCCGAACGCCTCGCGGAAACCCCCTCGACCGGGTTCGGTGCGGGTGCCGATCTCTACGAGGACGATGATCACTACTACGCCCGGCTCGAACTGCCGGGGGTCAGGAAGGACGACCTCCAGGTCGAACTTCACGATCACCTCCTGAGCGTGGTCTACGAACGCGCGAGCCGCGACCAGTCCGAGGACGGGCGGGAACTCGCTTCCTACAAGCGGGTGGTCACCGTTCCTGACGGCGTCGATGCCGACAAGGTCGGCGCGAAGCTCGAGGACGGCATCCTGACCGTGACCCTGCCCAAGTCGGAGGCGCGCAAGCCGCGCCAGATCACCGTCGAGTGACCGATCCCGCCAAGTCGAGATTTTCCCGGGACGGCCCTGACCGTCCCGGGCTCGGCGAAACCCGAAATCCTTTTTCAACTCCCATCTCCTTCATCCCCATGTCTACTGAAACCCAATCCGAAGTCTCCACCGCCACCGCGTCTCCCGAGCACAAGGTCGCGGCAGAGCGCGAACGTATCGTCGAACCCCGCTACTCCACCCGTCGCGTGGACGAGCACACCTGGGAACTCGGTATTGCTGTTCCCGGCGTGAAGCGCGAAGACGTCGAGATCTCGCTCGAAGAAAGCGAGCTGGAAATCGTCGCCCACCGTCGCGTCTCCGTTCCCGCGAGCTGGCGTCCGGTGCAGCTTGAAAGCGTGGTCCCGACCGCGTATCGGCTGGAACTTACCCTGGCGATCGATGTCGATCCCGAGCGAATCTCCGCCAAGCTCGAGGACGGAATCCTCACTCTCCGCCTTCCGGTGGTTGATTCCGCGAAGCCCCGGAGAATTTCGGTCGAATGATTGAATACCGCCCAAGCGGTCTCCGTCTGATCGAGTGACAGATTGCTGGGAGCACCGGTCGTCCGAAGTCCAGGCTGGACCCGGGCGGCCGGTGCGCAGCGTCTGGCAAAGCGGACAGATGGCGCGAGGGCGCCGGGATTGGTGGAAAAATCGATGCGGTTTGTAATCGCCCCGTGCGAGCCCTCGTCGGAATCTCCCGCGTAACCCACCGGAGATCATTCTCCCTTCACGCCCCCAACTCCAACCACCTCGCTTCCTCCCATGCTCTTCTGGATCCTTCTCATCGGTTCGTTCGCGTTGTCTTTCTTCGCGATGGCCCGGGTCAAATCGGCGATCGGCAAATACAGCCAGGTCCCGGCGGCCTCGGGTCTCACCGGCGCCGAGGCGGCCCGTCGCATCCTGTCGATGGCCGGCATCGACCACGTCGAGGTCATCTGCCACGACGGCATGATGGGGGATCATTACGATCCCATTCACAAGCGCCTGGTGCTGTCTCGCGACAACTTCACCGGTCGCTCCGTGGCCGCGCTGGGCGTGGCCGCCCATGAGGCCGGACACGCGATTCAGGACAAGGTGGGCTATGCCCCCTTGCAGTGGCGCATGGCTTCGGTCGGAATGGTCAATTTCGTGAGCCCCTTGCTGTTCATCGTGCCCATCGTGGCAATCTTCGGCCTCATCCCGGGCAAGCTGGCCATCATGGCGATGGCCATCGGTTTCGGGGTCATGATGCTCTTCCAGCTCATCACCCTGCCGGTGGAGTTCGACGCTTCGAAGCGCGCCAAGGTCATTCTCGGTCGCACCGGCATGATCTCCGCCGGTTCCGAGGCCGACGGCGTCGACAAGGTGCTCAGCGCCGCCGCTCTGACCTATGTGGCCGCCTTCATCAGCACCCTGGGCTGGTTTCTCTATTACCTACTTCCCTTGATTGGCGCCAATCGCGACTGATTCCCGGTCGGCCCGGCGCCGTCTTTGTCTCCTTTCGATTCATTGCTTGATCCCCGAGGTCCCGGTCGCGGGTGGTTGATTCCGCCCGCGGCCGGACTTTTCTTTCCCTGAACCTCCCACCCCTTTTTCCGCCATGTCCAAAGACGACGACGGCAACCTGCCGACCCCCGAAGAGATCACCCGGAAGCTTTCCGACTTCATGAAAGCGAATTTCGGGGACTCCGTTTCCTTCTCCAGCTCCGTCATGCCCGGCTTCGGGCCGACGCCGGACACGCCCGATGACGACGGCGAGCGGGTCGATCCCGTCGAGGAGAATCGCGACCGGAACATCTTCGATTTCGACTATCACCCCCGCGACATCAAGAGCCACCTCGATCGCTATGTCATCCGCCAGGAGGAGGCCAAGAAAGTGCTCTCCATCGCGGTCTGCGATCACTACAACCACGCCAAGTACCTGCGCCGACTTGCCAAGTCGGACCCCGAAAAGGCGCGCCAGATCGAGTTCGCCAAGCAGAACGTTCTCATCGTCGGCCCGACCGGGGTGGGGAAGACCTACCTGGTGAAACACATCGCCGAACTGATCGGCGTGCCCTTCGTCAAGGCGGACGCCACCAAGTTTTCCGAAACCGGTTATGTGGGCGCGGATGTCGATGACCTCGTGCGGGAACTCGTGCGCAAGGCCGACGGCGATGTCGAATTGGCCGAGTATGGCATCGTCTACATCGATGAAATCGACAAGATCGCGACCCAGGGCAACATGCTCGGGCGCGACGTCAGCGGACGCGGAGTCCAGACGACCATGCTCAAGCTCATGGAAGAGACGGAGGTGAACCTCCGCAATCCCAACGACATCCAGTCGCAGATGCAGGCGATGTTCGAGATGAGCAAGGGACGTGGCTCCAAGCGCAGCACCATCAATACCCGGCACATTCTCTTCATCGTCAGCGGGGCCTTCGGCGGGCTCGAGAAGATCGTGAATCGCCGCACCCGCCAGGGAGCGATCGGCTTTGCCGGCGAGGCCCGCGAGGTCGTGGACGAGGCGCACCTGTTGGAACGCGCGGAGACCCAGGATTTCATCGAGTTCGGATTCGAGGCCGAGTTCGTGGGCCGGCTGCCGGTGCGCGTGGTCTGCGAGCACCTCGAGGCGGATGATCTCTACGACATCATGAAGAGTTCCGAGGGCAGCCTGATCCGCCAGTACGAGCGGGAGTTCGAGGCCTTCGGCATCAAGGTCGATTTCCGGGACGACGCCCTGCATCGGATCGCCGAAAAGGCGGCCGAGGAAAAGACCGGCGCCCGCGGCCTTCTCACCGTGTGCGAGCGACTGCTGCGCGACTTCAAGTTCGATCTTCCGGGCACGGCCATCAGCGAGTTGGTGATCGATGGCGATCTCGTCGCTGATCCGAAGGCGGCCCTCGGGAAACTGCGGGAGGCCGCCGGGGCCGTCGGTGACACCAAGCTGGTGGGCGAGATCAATTCCTTCCGTCGCCAGTTCGCCGAAGAGCATGGCATCCGCCTCGTCTTCGAACCCGATGCCGTGGCCGCCATCAACGAGGCCTGTGGCGAGCAGAACGTGAACGCGCTCCAATTCTGTCACGAACGCTTCCGGGATTTCCAGTTCGGCGCCAAGTTGATCCAGAAGAACACCGGGCAGGATTCCTTCTCGCTGCCGCGGGAGGCCATCGAAGATCCGGATCGCTGGCTGAGCAACCTCGTCGTCGCCAGCTACGGTGATCGCGGAAAACCGGTGACGGCGCCCGACAGCCCGCCCGAGGGATCAGCCTTCACCGACGACCTGGCCGATACGCCGCCCGCGACTCCGGAGCCGGATCCCGACGAGACCCGCGACAGCGGCGGTTTCGCCTGATCGGGGCTATTTCAGCAACTCCCGCACCTTGTCGGCGGCTTCCTCGGCGCCGCCGGGACGAAAACCGGTGGCGACCCAGGCGACTTTCCCTTCGCGGTCGATGATGACGGTGTGGGGGATGCCTTCGACCCCGTAGGCGCGTCCCACGTCCTGCCGGGCGTCGAGCGCCACGGTGAAGTCGGGCCAGCGTCGCTGTTCCAGAAAGGGACGAATGATCTCCGGAGCCTCGGCTTGGTTCACGCCCACGAAGGCGACTTCGGCGGGATCGAAGCCGGCGAACGCTTCCAGCATTTCGGGTAGCGCCCGGACGCAGGGACCGCACCAGGTCGCCCAGAAATCCAGGACGGTGACCTTGCCTTTCTCCAGCTTGAAGGGCTTTTCGCTGCCGAGCACGGGCAATTCGAAGGTGGGCGCCTCCTTGCCGACGAGGGGCGAGGATTCACCGCCGCTATCCTCGGCGGGGGTGGGTTCCGGCGCGTTACGGAGTTGCCAGTTGGCGAAGACGGCGCCGGAATCGGCAGCGCGTCCCTCCCCGGAAAGGATTTCCGCGACCAGGGATACGGGAACGTGACAGGCACCGAGTTTCCCGGCGGATCCCGTGACGACCTCGGGGCCGAAGCTCTCCACATCGAGAGGAAATCGGGAGCCGTCGCGAAGCAGGAGGGTGTAGCGTCCGGGGCGGGCGGCGGCATCCGCCTTTTCGGCCCCCTTGGGAAACAGGGTGCCGGCGACGGGCCCTTCCGCACGATCCGGTGGCGGTTGTTGCTGCCGTTGCGGCAAGATCACCTCGCGACGCTGGAGCACGCCGGGCATGGGTTGGCCGTCCGCGTTTTCGGTCCTGGGGCGCGGAATGGCCGGCTTGTCGTTCTCGCCGTTGGCTCCGGCATCGGCCCCCGGAGGCTGCAGCCAGATCGCGGCGGCGACGCGGGTGGCATCGACCTGGTGGGATTCCATCCCGGTCCGGATGGAGAACCGGTCGTCGGTCGCGGCGGTCACGGTTCCGCGGAGCAGATCGCCGGTCCAGGCCAGCAAGGCGTGTCGCGGGGGATCGTCGCGCCGGAATCGTGGAATGGTGAGCGCACGCTCGCGCACCTCGGCATCGATTGCCGGGGTGGCGACGACGCCCGGATTCGTCTTGAGGGAAAAATTCCACACCATCATCTCCCGCTCGCCGTTGCCCCAGAGGTTGGCGGGTTCGAAAACCAGCGCGTGGCCTGTGTGGGGAAAGTCGTCGCCGAAACTGATCGCGCCGGCCCGCTGTCCCTTGACGAACATTTCCAGTCCGTTCTCGTCCCAGGTCAATCGGACGGGGATGGGCTGACCGGGTTGGGCGGCGATGTCCTGCTGGCGCCCGAAGTCGCCGGGCGAAGTCTCGAAGCCGCAATAGACCTCCGTGCCGTAGTGGGCGAAGAGAAGGCGGGTGGTCTGCTCGTCGGGACTGTCCACCGACGGGCCGAAGAGGCGCACGCGCAGGGCGCCCCATTCCCTCGCCTGGAAGGTGA
The DNA here is from genome assembly GCA_030432615.1 of Verrucomicrobiia bacterium. Classification (GTDB taxonomy): domain Bacteria; phylum Verrucomicrobiota; class Verrucomicrobiia; order Verrucomicrobiales; family DEV007; genus JAEUHH01. The sequence continues at coordinate 19,883 of JAUIGT010000016.1, read as the reverse complement.
AACGCAGTTCGTTGCCCTGGAGCATGGAGCCGTGCCCCCAGGCGCCGCCGGCCTTGAGCACCATCTTTTCCCCGGTGTTCGAATCGTCGTCGGACGGCTCCTCGAATTCCAGGTTGGTGCCGATCTTGCCGCGGACGGGTTTCCAGCCGCGATCTCGGAATCCCTCGGTCTCGAGAGCGAGTCCGGTAAACTGGAGCGCCCGGATCATGGAGGCGGGAAAGCGCCGGTTTTCCACCAGTGCGCTGCGCAGTTCCAGCCACTCGCCATCGGGACCGATGGTGGTGAATTCACCGGAAATCGACTGGCCGCCCTGCAGGTGCAGCAGTGCCGCGGGCCGGGAAACGGAGTCGTTTTCCGCTGCTTCCGCCCGGCGGATATCGACGTTGGTCCTGCCGTCGGCCACCGGCACGGGGGCGAGGGCGCCGGGGAGTTTCCATTGTGGCCGGTCGCCCTCGGCGGGCACCCAGGTTCCGAGGACGGTGTCCTTTTCCACGGTCAATCGATCCGCATTGGCGGCGGTGATTTCGGTATATTCCTCGGCGGTCTTGCGGCGAAAATCGAGCGAGAGCAGCCCCTCGACGGTGGCCTTGATGGGCTCGCTGCTGTAGGCGGTCCGCATATGGAGGGCGCCGTCGGTGAAATCCTCGATGGTTCCCCGCCATCGGGTGCCATCGGTGTAGGTCACATCGACGGAGTCGTCGGCAGGTTCGGTCTTCGAGGCGGGGGAAAGATCGACGGTGTCGAAAACGATGGCCTCGACGGTTTCCAGGGGAATCGATTTCCGGCCCCCGGGGCTCCCGGCCGGCGCCACCGTGATCGCATCTCCGTCGGCGCTCATGATCGTTCCGGAGAAGACGCCGAAGCTGTCACCGTCGGCGATCTCGAGCCGGGGGTAGCCCGCGTGTTCGGGCGGTCTGACTTTCTCGGGCAGGCTGCCGTCCCATCGGCGAATGCGGAGGGCCTCGAGGGTCAGGTCGCGTCCGCGGTTCGAGATCGTGACCCCGTCGGGCGGCAGGCTCTTGGCGTGCTCGAGATTGGAAACGGGAAGGTAGACGAGCGGCGCTCCGTTCTCGTTCAGGCGGGTGCCGGCGCGCTGGGAATCGCTGCGCCACTGACCGAGGATCGTGCCGTCGGGAAGGGCGATGACCCCGCTGTCGTCGGACTGGTCCCAGAACACCCGCAGGGAAACCTCTCGATCGGACGGGGCGAGTTTCAGGGCCCGGAGGAAACCGGCTCCGCGCTTGGCGACGATCTCGTCGTCCCAACTGATCACGTTGATGATCTGCCCGTCATCGAGCAACTGGAATTCGAACTTCGGTGCCTCCGACGAGGTGACACGGAACTCGACCTCGACCTTGTCCGGCAGGTCGGTACCGTAGGTGGTGCGCTGCTTCCACCCCACCGTCTGGAGTTCACCTCGGGGCGTGGCTAGCCAGCGCCGGGCCTCGGAGGGGGCGCCGGTGTAGACGAAGCCGGCCTCGCCGGTAGGACCGCTCCAGAGGAGATCGCCCTTGCCGATCCATCGCAACTCGGCCACCTGGGCGCGGTCGAGACGGAGGCGGCCGCACCGGCGGCTCTGGATGGTGACGAAGTCTTCATCGAAACCGACCAGATCGCCATAGAGGCGTCCCCCGTCGCGGAATTGCACCGCCACCGGATCGAGCGGGGGAGCGATCGATTCCGGTCGGTCCAGTTCCAGGGATCGAATGGCCCCGTGCCGGATGGCGGCGGGTTCGGAAAAAAGCGGCGAGTGCCAGGAAAGCGTTTCCGCGTCGGCGCCGCTCAGCCGACCGGGCAACTGATTGCCGTAGGCCATGCGGAGTTTTCCCTGCCGGGATTCGTTGTCGCTCTGCGCGGCCGGCTTTCCGTCGCGTGTTCCCTCGACCGCCTTCACCGCTGCGCCGGCTCCCTCCTGAGCGGGGATCATTGAAAGGGGGATCGATCCCAGGGCGATCGCCAGTAGCAGCCGGGCGAGAGAGGGGGGGAATCGAGGGTGGGAGTGAAACGAAGTCACGGGCGGGGGAAAGGAGAGATGCGGGGAAAACCGGAAATGGCGGCGGACGGGATTTCAGCGCTCGTAGATGGGCAGGAATCGATAATTGAGTCCGAGCGCCAGCAGGGACATGCCGGTCTGGTAGGGCGTGCCGTTGAAGCTGCCGTCTTCCGCCTGGGTGTTGGCCATCTGCCGGAGGGTGGCCGCGTTCCACTTCTGCCAATCCTGGTAGTCGCCCTGGAACAGCGCCTGGGCCATGTAGTAACGGAAGTACTCGAGGTAGTGGCCGCTGGCCTGGTGATCGAGACGCGAATCGATGTGCTTGAGGGTGGCCTCGTAGTGCCAGGTATCGGTCTGCTTGCTGACCGCGTGGACCAGGGCGACGATGGCGGAGCGATTCATCGATTCGCCCATTCCGCCGAAACCGCCGGAGTAGGCCACGTAACCGTTCTTCCCGGTGCTGCGACGGAGGTAGTCGAGGGCGGCGTCGATGGACTCGTCCGGCACCTCCATCCCGGCATTGCGCGCCGCCAGCAGGCCCATGAGCACGGCTCCGGTGACGGAGGTATCGGCGTCGGTGGAATCGGGATTGTAGCGCCACGCGCCCCAGCGGTTCTTCTCCTGGGAGGTCACCGCGCAGCGGATGGCGAGATCGAGGGCTTCGCCGATGCTGCGTCCCTTGCCGCCACCCTGCCAGATCAGCGAGTCATCGACCGCCCCGTAGGCCTCGGCCAGGGCCAGCATGGCGAATCCGTGGTGATACATGCTGTTGGGAAGGTAACCGGATTCGCCGTCCTGGCCGCCGATCATGGCGCGGAGCGCGCGCCGAATGTTGGGAGCGTAACGACCGAAATTGGGATCTTCTCCCGATGCCAGGAACGCCATCACGCAGATGCCATCGACTCCGGAACCCGTCTGCCCTCCGCGCCAGTTGCCTTCGTCGGTCTGGTTCTGTGCCAGCCAGGCCAGGCCGCGTTCATAGATGGTCTCGACCTCGGGAGGCATGCGGCCATCGAGGCGAAGTTCGGGTCCCTGGGCTCGTGCCGGGTGCGGCATCGGGATCACCAGCGCAAGTGCGGCTCCGACGAGGAAGCGATGGATCGACCATAGCGGGAAATTCATGAGTCTTTCTGTCCCTCCTTCTTCTGCCCTGCTTCCTTTTCCTCTTTCTGCTTCCGCTGCCGGTGGTAGCTCTCGATGTTGTCCCAGTAGTTGGCGGCATTCCCGCGGAACTGGGTTTCCCAGGTCTCGAACTGCTCCTTGGAGAGCAGGGCTTTCAGTTCCTCCTCGGGAATGCCCATCAGCGGCATGCCGATGCTGTAGTACTGCAGATACCACGGCGAACTGTAGGAGGTGAATACCTGGGCGATGTCGGGGCCGTAGGTCTCCAGCGAGCGATCGATCTTCTCGCGGAACCGGCGGGTCTGCTCGGCTCCCAGTCCGAGCCGGGTTTCGAAGAACGCGGTGATCGTTCCCGCGATGGCCTGCTGCCGGTGACGGTTCCGCGCGTCGGAGGCGGCTTGCCATTGTTCCCGCTGTTCCGGAGCCAGGAGGGTTTCGATGGTGCGCTTCCAGACCGGCTTCTCCAAGGGATCCTCCATGCGGCGGCCGTAGCGCCCGACCCCGGCGAGTTGCTGGTGAATGGTCCGCGGGTTGGCGCCCCGGGCGCGTTGGCGGACGTATTTGGCGAAGCTGGCGTCCCAGAGGTTCACCACTTCCTCCACGGCTCCTTTCGCCGCGGTTTGCAGAATTTCGACCGTCGGTCCGGGCAGATCCGCGGCGCGCGAACAGACCTCGATCTCGGCCGTCATCCGCAGCAGGAATTCCTGTTTCATTTCACCGTTCCGGTTCGAAAGCAGTTGGGTGACCTGGGCCTCCACGTAGCGCGGGTCGGGGCCGGGCGGAACGTCCGAGGGAGGTTCGTTCTGACGGGAACTCGACTGGTTCTGCGTCGCCAGCATTTCGACGGCCTGTTCCCATCGTTTCCACTGGGAGTCGTCGAGAATGTCCCGGAGTTTCTTTTCATCGATCGTCCGGAGTACCCGGGCGATCTCGGAAACGCCGACGTAGTAGTGCTGCTCGTTGAACTGCGCGGCGAGATCCTCGGCCGGTTCGCGGCAAAGGTCCGCGATCGCCGACCACTGGTTCGGATCGATGCCGACCCATTCCTCGACCTGGGCCACGAGCAGCTCGGAGACGGCTTCCCGTCGACTCTGGCGCCGGTTCTTCTGGGTCTCCTCCCAGGTCGCTCGCTCTTCCGGCGTGAGAATGGTGCGGAAGGCGGTCTTCCAGGCCGGTTGCTGGTCGGCGGCATCGGACTCGTTGTAGCCGAGAGGAACGCGACCCTGCTCGGTGTAATTGCGCCGCTGTTCCTCACTGAGGCCTTCGAGCCATTCGCGGGCGCGCTCCTTCCAGGTGTCGAGACTCTGTTCGACAGCCTTCTCCGCCGCCTTGCGGAAAGCCGCGGCGCGTTTCTCGTCGAGACGCAGCGAGGTGATGACATCGCTGATTCGCGGATCGAGGTTGGCCTGGAACATGGGCTCGTAGTTCTCCGCCGTGGCCACGATCATTTCCTCGAGCCGTTCCTGCTGCTCCTTATCCCAGAGGGCCACCTCGGCCTCCCAACTGGCCTGCTGGGCGGGCGTCAGCAGCGACTTCAGGGCTTCCGTCCAAGGCGCCTGTTGGTGGGGCTCGAGGGCGCCACCGAAGCCGGTCGTGAAACGGTTGGCTTGGAGGACGGATTCGCGGGTGCCGTCGGGCAGCCTGCGGAAGAGGGCGAGGCCTTCCTCCTTCCACGCGTCCAGCGTGGCGGTGACGGCTTCTTCGGCGGCGGCCGCCAGCTTTTCGCGGGTGTCGGGGGCGAGTTCGATGGCGTCGGCGAGTCGTTCCCGCTCTTCGGTCATGCGGGCCTCCACGCGATCCCTCAGGTTGCCCTCACTCATCTCCAGGATGGCGGCGAATTTCTTCTCCTCCTCCCGCTGCTTCTCCTCCCGCTTGCCGTCCCAGGTGGCCAGCTGTTCGGAAGAAAGAATCTTCGCCAGCCCGTCGCGCCAGGTTTCGGACGCGGGCAACTGGATGGGTTGGGACATGGAGGCGAAACCGGACCAGCGATCGGGCAGGGTCCGCTCCAGGACGAAGCCGGTGTCGGCTCGCTCCGCATTCAGGTGCGCCACCAGGGCGTCGCGAAGCAGGGAATCCAGTTTCGCCTTGCTGGCTTCTTCGAGACCGAGCTCCTCCACGATCCGGGAAACGGTCTCGGCCCCGGCTTTCAGCTGGGTCTTGTGCTGATCCTTGAAATAGTCGTCCAGGAATTCGGAGACTTCCTCGCGCCGTTCCTCGCGTTCCCGGCGCAGCCCGGCGCTGAATTCGGCAAAGGCTTCCTTTCCGAGCAGCTCGGTCAGGGCGGCGGTCCAGGCTTTCTGGGCCTCGGGTCGGGCCGTCAATGGACTCTGGAAACGATCCACGATGGTATCCGCCTTGTCCGCGCTCAGGGACTGGAGCATCGACTCGGTGTTGAAGTAGTAGCGCGGCGCCAGGCGCGTCATCTGAAGGGTGATGAAGTTGCGAAAGTCCTCCGCCCAGGGTTCCATCGACGCGTCGATGGATTCCTTGGCCGCTTTTTCCAGGGAATCGAGTGCCGGCTTTTCGAGTTGGTGCTCGGCCTGGAGGCGGGCGATGAGATCGTCCATTTCCGTGGCGGCCTGCTCACGGCGAAGTTCGGCTGCCCGCTCCGTGAGCTTGCCGATGGCCTCGGTGAGCTTGGGCTCGATCTCCCGTGAATCATCGGCCAGGGTCGGGGGCAGCTTTTTTTCCTGGGCCCTCGCGGCGCCCGGCAGGATGGCCCCGGCGAGCAGCAACGCCGGCAGAACGAGGAGAAATCGGCGCAAGGGAAGGGGGCGGCTCACTGCTCGACGCCTCCTTCCTTTTCCAGGGCGTTGAAGTAGGCATCGAGGCCGGCACGGAATTCCTCGGGAAACTCCTGCCCCGCTCGGCCGGTGCTCTGCCCGACGGAACGCTCGGTGACCTCGGCCTCCGTGTCGGCACCCGGCCCCAACTCCGACAACGCCGCTCCGCGGGCCACGGCCGAGCCACTGCCGCTCCCGGGATTCGACCCGCCGCCTCCGCCACCGTTGGGCGGCTGGCGGCGTGCCTGCAGCAGCAACTCGATCGCCTCCGTCTCCGCGGCGATCGCCGGCGGGCCGGTGTCGGGAGCCTGGAGGATTTCCCGCGCCTCGAGCATGGCGGTGATCACGGCGGAAAGCAGCTGCACCTCCTTGCCGAATTTCTGGGGGCCGCCCGGCATGTTGATGATGTCATCGACCGCGCTGCGGACGTGATCGGCGATCTCATACTGCGTGTCGGAAAGCGCGGTCGCTTTTTGCGCGAACGCTTTCGACTCCAGCGCGGGACGGCCTTTCTCCAGTTCGCGGGTCTCGTCGCGCAGCGCCATTTCGTCGTGGAGTGCCTGCATCACCTTGAGCACGATCTCGGGCGGAAGGCTGTCCTTGCTGCCGCCGGAACAGGACGAGCACTGTGCGGCCGAAACGAGGTCCTCGGCCCAGCGATCGAGCGTGTCCGCCCAGAATTCGGCGTGAATGATCGAGCTGCCGCTGAGATTCGCCTCGGCCCGGTCGGCGATCTCGGCGACTTCCTGGATGACCTCGGCCTCTTTCATGGCATCGAGCAGTCCGGTGAAACGGCGGTCGGGTTTGCGGGTGACGTAGGCGGCCAGGTCGCCCTGGATGTCGGCAATCGTCTCGCTCTCTTCCCGCGCCTTCTTCGCGACTTCCTGTTCGGTCACCGCCGGCTGACCGGACACGGCCTTGGCCTCGATGCCGAACGCGGCAAGGGCGTCCTCGTTGAGGGACGTGGCCAGGTCCATCTGCGCTTTGGAGGCGGCCTTGAGACGTTTGACGAAAGTGCTCGCCTCGAGGCTGGCGAGCAGGTCGGAGAGATCGTCCGCGACCTTGGCGAATTCCGCGAGCAGGTCGCGCTGCTGATTCACGGCCTCGTCGAGTTTCTCCTGGGCGGGGGACTGGGGGGGCTGAGGTTTCTGGTCACCGGAGAGCGCGCCGAGCGTCGTCTGCGGCAGGCCGAATTGCCCGGCGCTCGGTTTCTTGGGCGGGGCGGGTTCCTTCGCCTCCGCTTCGACTGGTTTCAGGAAACCTTTCTCGTTGTCGGCGAGGCTGGGAACGGGTTCCGGCTGTTTGGCGTCGGGATCGCCGGGCGGTTTCGGCGCGCCGGGGCTTCCGGCGAGTTCGCCGTTCTTGATCGACGGGGCGTTCGGTTTCGACGGGCCTTGCGATTCCCCGGCCGGCTGAGTATTTTCGGAAGGTGATTCGTTGGAAGCGGTCTGGGGAGCTGTCTCGCCGGGCTTGGCCTCGCTTCCCGGTGGTGGCGCCTGTCCCGGCTGGGCGCCGGCGGCGCTGGAACTCTCCTTGAGCAGCTCGGCGACCGAGGGCATCCGCTTGTCGGCGATGTCGTCGAGCATCTGGAGCATGGTGGCCCAGCTTTCGAGCCGCTCGGCGTCGAACTCGGGATTGCGCGTGCCCAGTTCCACGAGCCGGCGTCCGGAGTCGTTCAGGGAATCGAGCCGCGCCGCGTTGGCCTGCTCGTCGGCGGCCTGACGGGCGACGCGGCGGCGGTTCTCGGGACGATCGAGTTCGGCCGCGGCCAGGTCGCGGAGTTCCTGGTTGATCTGGTGCAATTGCTGTTCGCGCTCGTAGCTCTCGCGGGCGGCGTCGAGCCATTTGCCGAACTGTTCCGTCAGCCAGAGGGCGTGGTCGGTGGAGTCGAGCACGTGCAGCACGAACACCGGCGAGTAGACGCGGCCGCGCTCGGTGAGGTAGTCCTCGGCCCAGGCGCGAACTTCGAGCGTCTGCGGTTCCAGTCCTTCGCGGGCCGCGGAAAAGGTGGCGCGCGTTTCCAGGCTGCGGAGGTCGGGGGCGCCGGCGGCGGCGACCTTGCCTCCCACCGCGATGTCTTCCTCGGCGGTTCCCGAGCTTCCCGCCGGGCGCCATTCGAGACCCACCTGGCGAATGCCGAAGTCGTCCCGCACCGAGAGATCGAAGGCCACGATCTCGCTGTCGAGCACGACCTGCTCCTGCGTGTCGCGGCGGGCGGAAAGCGAGGGCGCCTCGTCCTCGACCGCCTGCACGCGCAGGGTGAGCGATTCGCGGGGCGTCAGTCCGAGCGTGTCCTTCCAGGTGAAGGTGTGATCGACCGAGTCCGTCACCGGCTGGTAGTCGGTCAGCATCTTTCCGCCGGCGATGATGGCGGGACGGCCGTCGATCGACGCCGATTTCAGCTCGCGGCTGGCTTCGGCCACCCAGGAAACCGAAGCCCCGCCGAGCAGGCGAACCGTTCCGCCGCGGACCTCGACATCGACGTCGCGATCGTATTGCAGGTAGTCGGGCAGGCGGACCTTGGCGGTCAGCTTCGTCAATTCGGGCCGGGTGCGTGGTTCCAGTTTCACTTTTTCCCGGTCGTCACCGACAGCGAGGGCGATCTCGGTGTCGTCCTTCTGCGGAGGAAAAGCGAAGGGGTAGTGTCCCTCCTCACCGGCAACCTCCAGCTTCGGTTGCCCGGGAATCCGCGCCTTGCCCTTGGCGGGCGTCCACCGGGTCTCGTCCTTCAGCTCCGCTGGCATCTCGAACGGCTCGGCGTAGGGAACGACCAGTTTCTTGGGCAGGGAATCGACCTGGGCGAAGGTGTAGCGCTCCGTGTCGCGCCACGGCATCAGCCAGCGTGCGGCGGCGTTGCCGGCGGCGTCGGGAACCACGATGCCGGCCACGATCGCGAGCACCACCAGCGCTCCGGCGGCGACCGCCCAGCGACGATGGCGGGGATGTGGAACCGCGCCCGAGAGATCCTTGTCCTTCACCGAGTCGGTGGCCTGGGCGATGGCGGCGCGAACCAGCCGTTCGCTGCGGCCGGTGGCGCCGAGCGATTCCTCGTGCGCCAGCTCCACGATGCCGAGCAATTGGTCGCCGAGTCGGGGAAAGGCGCGACGGACGAGCCGGGCGACGTCTTCGAGCCGGCGCTGCCGCCAGACCCAGCGATGCCAGAGCAGCGGCAGACCGATCCCGCCGACCGCGGTGCCCGCGAGCAGCAGGGAGGTGCGCAGCCAGCCCGGCGTCTCGCCGAAGCGATCGAGGACGAAGACGAACAACCAGGAAAGCGCCAGGCCGAAGAGGGCGGCGAGGATGCCTTCCGCGAATTTGATGACCCGAACCCGGCGACGGAATTCCGCCAGTTTCTCCGTCAATTCCGGAGGTAATGCGTTCGGCGGATCGTCGTTCATGGCGGAGAGAGGAAAACCAGGGAAAGGGTGCGGGAAAGGCGGTGCCCCATCAAGTCAGAAAAGTGTCAGGGCGAGGGGAGGGAAGATGGGAGAGTAAAGAGGGTGGAGGGAGGGACTTGACCCTGTTGAGTTGAGGCGCGACCAACGCGCGGGCTGGGAAGCCCGCGAGACGGGCACGGACTGGGAAGTCCATGTTACGATACTCTGGATCGGTCGATTTTGCGCCAGAGGTGGAGCAGTTCACGCGCCGAGCTTGGCGGGGCTTCGCCGTGTTGTTGGAGGAGCCAGCGGGCGGCCTCGGTGACTTCGACGTCGGGATGGAATCGGTCGCGGGCGAAATGAAGGTATTTCATGACGAGGAAGGCGTTGAACCAGCGGAAGAACCGGGTGCGAAAGGCCTCGGGCGTGGTGACGTTTTTCCGGATCTCGGCGAGGCGCTCGGGAAAGGACTGCGTCTCCAGGAAAGCGGTGACGGATTCCGGGAGCACGACCGGCTCGGCGGCGCGGAAAGGCTCGAGTCGATCGAAGAACTCCCGCAGATCGCGAAAGCTCGCGGGCGCGTAGGTGAGGCAGGGGCCGCCCTCGGCGAGGCGCTCGCCGACGGCCCGGCCGGTGCCGAAGGGCACGCGATGCGAGGGGCGCGGCGAGGGAATGACGCGGGTGGTCGTCAGTTCGCGGATGACGCCCAGCGGGGTGAACTTGTGGAGGAAATAGAAATCCTCGCCGGCCTGCCGTCGGTTCATCCCGTTCTGGGCCTGGTAGGCGTCGCAGCGAACCGCCATCGATGAACCGATGGTCTGGGTGGCGAGGGGAAAACCGGCGAAGCGCTGGGCGTTGACGTAGGTTCGCAGGTGCAGCTCGTAGTCGATGATCGCGTCGTAGATTTCTGGCGGGAATTCGTCGCCTTCGATGGGATGCTCGAAATGAATGCTGCAGGCCTGGGCCGACTCGTCGCGGCGAAAGAGCGATTCGATTTCGACGAGGTAGTTCGGATCGCACCGGCTGTCGGCATCGAAGCAGGCGATGACGCCGTCCGGCCGGTTCACGGATTCCAGGCGCCGACAGGCCTCGTCCATCCCGATCTTTCGCGCCAGCCCGACGCCGGCGTGTTTGCGGGGCAGGTCGTGGGCTTCGAGGAGGTGAAATCGAAGTCGATCGTCGCTGTTTCCCGCCGACCAGGCGCGAGCGTTCGCGGCCGATTCCGCGTTTCGGGCGACCGTTTCCGGCGAGTCGGTCTCGCTGGTGTTGACCACGACGATCACTTCGACCGAGTGGCTCGGCGTTTCACAGTTTCTCAGGGAGGCCAGCGAGGTGATCAGCGATTCGCCTTCATCCCGCGCAGGGATGACCACGCAGAGCCCGAGGTCGGAGGGCGGTGCCGAATCCATCAGCGGACCATAGAGCGTGCGTTCGCGGAGGTAGCGGGTCACGGGAAAAGGGAGGGCTCACACGAAGGCACCAAGGCACCAGGATTTTTCAAGTTTTCGAAGGGCCTGGTCGGAATCCCGAAAAGTGCTTTGTGTCATGGTGCCTTTGTGTGAGGCCCGATCCGGGAGCGAATTGTTCTCTCAAAACAGCCCCGCTCCCTTCCGTCCAGCCCAGAAGACGCCCATCAGGAGGACGATGAATCCTGCCCAGGCGGGGTGAGACCAGAGAGGGAGGCGGCGCTGCTCGGGATCGGGTTCGGGGAGGGCGGCGACGGCCGCGACGACGGAGGCGACGTCGGTGGAATCCAGCACCTCGCCGCGGGTGAGTTGGGCGATTTCCTCGAGCACATCGAGCCGGGCGGGGCGTCCCCGTTTCTCCACGGTGGTGCCCTGGATGGGAATGCTGGTTTCGAGCGGCGCGCCGGCTTCGGCGCAGGTGAGGCGAACCTGGTGGGAACCGGCTTCCTCGGGCGTGAAGGTGCCGGTGAAAAGTCCCCAGGCTTCCTCGCCGGCGGGAGCGAGGCGCAGGCTGGAAACCTTGCCGGAAGGCGCGGAGATCTGGGCAATGACGGCGCCGTCGCGGAGGGGCTCGCCGGTGGCGCTCATGACGTTGGCATTCAGGGTCAGCGCCTCGCCGGTCTTTGGCCGGTCGGGCGTGTAGAAGAGGCGCATGTTTTCCCCGGAGGCCATGTTGCGCTGGTAGGCCATCCAGCGCACGACCTGGCCCCAGAAGCGGTAGTGGTACTTGTCCTCGACCGCCTTGCGCCAGCGCCAGGCGCCGTCGGTGCCCATGAAGAGGATTTTTCCGGCGCCGTAGGGGCGGGTGACGATGAGGGGAACGCGCCCGTAGCGGGTGGACTCGGTGCCGTGGGTGGCCAGCACCTCGGTGCCGACCTTCGCGCGAAGGGCGGGGGCGTACCAGTGGAAACCGGGCAGGCTGTTCCAGGTCTCGGCGCTGGCCTCGTCGGTGTCTTCCAGCTTGGTGAGCAGGCTGGCGCGGCCGGCGTCGGTGAGCACGAACTTCCCGGGCAGGGCGGTTCCCCAGCCGCGCGGTTGGGCCTCGTCCCAGACCACGGGCATGAGTTCGCCGAGCGGCGCGTTCAGGAAGGTCGCCTGGTTTCCGCGGAGGCCGGGCAGGAACACGAGACCGCTGGCCTGGTCGCGGACGAGGAGGCGCAATTGCTCGAGCTGGACCTCGCTCAACTGGTCGCCGCCGAGCCCGACGTCGCCAAGAAAGACGACGTCATAGCCCGTGAGCTGTTCCTCCGTGGGGAAGTTCTCGAGATAGCCGCGTCCGGCGCCGACCTTGCCGAGGTCGGGATGGAAGAGGAGGCAATCGACCTCGACCCCGGGATCGCGTTCGAGGGCGTTGCGGAGGTAGCGGTATTCCCAGCGCGGGAAGGTCTCGATGATGAGGACGCGCAGCTCTTCCTTGCGGATGTCGAGGGTCGCTTCCTGGACGTTGTTCTGCAGGTAGATCTCGTCGCCGGCCCTGGGCACTTCGAGCGTGAGCGTGGCTTCGCCGGATTGGGAGGGACGCCAGACGAGGCTGTCCTCCAGTTTTCCCATGGCCGGAATGGTGGCGCTCTGGGTGATGGTTTCGCCGCCGGGGGCGCGGAGTTCGAGGGTGACGGTTTCCTCGCGCGGCAGGGTGCTGGTGAGGGTGAAGGGAATGCGGAGCGGTTTGCCGGCGATAGCGAAGACGGGCACCTCGAAGGCCGAGATCTCCACGTCGGGCAGGGCCTCGGTCGAGCCGGTGGGCACGGCGAAGACGGGCACGTCGCGCATGCGCAGGCGGGTGGCGGCGGCGGACGGCGCCTGGCCGGTGTTCCAGTCGCCATCCCCGACGAGAACCACGGCGGCGAGTTGGGGATGCTTTTCCGGGAGCGCGGCGAGGGCGGCGTTGAGATCGGTGGCTTCGTTGGCGGGTTCCTCGTCGGAGGAGAACGGCTCGATGGCGATGTCCATGCGCTCGCCGAGGGAATTCCAGGCGCCGGGTTCGGACAGCGGCGCGGCGACCTCGGCGCGGGAACGGGGCGGTTTTTCCGGCGCGGCCGGATCGAGAACGTCCTCGGTTTCCATGCTGCCGGAGACGTCGGAGAGAACGGCGAGGACGGGCTTGGACTCGGGGCGGAAGGTCTCGCGCCACTCGGGTTGCAGGAGGGTGAGGGCGATGGCGACGGCGATGACGACGCGGAGGAGTTCCAGCCAACCGACGGAGCCGCGCCACCCGCTTCGCTGCCAGGCGAGGAGGGCGAGGACGATGACCACGAGCACGAAGATTCCGCCCGCGGCCAGGGCGGCCGGGGTGGGGGAGAATTCGAGGCTCTGGCTTTCGAGAGTCACGCGGCGGAGCGGGGCGGTGAGGATGAGGCGGGCGTTTCGGAGGGCGGAAAGGAAGCGGCGCCGGTGGTTTTTTCGGCGGCCTTTTTCGGGTCGCGCTTCGCGGGCAGGGAAAGGAGGGCCTCGAGGAGGAGGGCCGCGGCCATGAGGAAAAGGAAGGTGCGCCAGATCTCGCTGGCTAGGCTGCGTTCGTCCTCGACGACGTCCTCGATGATGCGGTGATCGAGTCCGGCGAAGAGTTCATCGATCGTGGTGGTCGGGAGACGGGCGGGCAGGTCTTCCTCGATCGGGCGGTTGAGCGCCACGAGGCGCGCGTCGTCGCCCTCGCCCCGGCTGAGCACGCCGGCACGGAGTGGAAGCAGCGGGGTGGGCAGGAGGTTTTCTTCCTCGGTTTTATCGATCCGTTTCCACTGCCCGATAGCGGCGTCGGCATCACCGAGCGCGCCCGGGGCAGCGGTGCGTTGCTGGGCGTTTCCGAGGGTGGCGGCTCCGGCGTCGAGGGCGCGGTGAAGGAGGGCGAAGAGGACGACCCCGTCCCGGGCCAGGGTCGAGTGACTGGTGCCGGGGAGCGTGGCCAGGAACCAGGCTTCGCCCGCGGCTCGGTCGAGATCGGCGGCGGGCGCGAGACGAACGAGGAGCGGCTCGTTGTTTTCCATCCGCGCGAGCGGAAGGATGTCGCCGGATTTCGCGGTGATGGTCCGGCGACGGAGGACACCGATCTCTCCCACCGGCAGGGCGGAGCCATCGCGAGTGGCGGCCAGCAGTCCGGTGTCGGAGCGCCACCAGTCGATCAGCGCGGGGCTGCCGTCCGGGCTGTTCACCCAATCGCCCCAGGCGACACCGAGAAAGGCGTTGGCGTCGGCGGTTTCGGGTGGCAGAAAAAGGAGGCTGCGGCCGGCTTCGAGATGGCTCTCCAACTGGCGGGCGACGAGGTCGGCGGGATCGGGCAGCGGGGCCTGCCAGAGAATGAGCGCGGTTTCGTCCCAGGGAATTTCGGCCACGCGATCGGGCGGCAGGATGATGGCTTCGTAGGCGCGATCGGGATCGACCGGAGCCTCCAGGGCGGCGCGGACCGGCGTCATCGCGAGGGGATCGTCGGTAACGAGGACCGATTTCAGCGTCGGCGGGGCGTCGAAGACGAAATGCCACATATTGTCCGCAGGCGACGCGTCGGCGGGCAGTTCGACCCGGCCCCAGCCCCGCTGGACGCCGGCGTCGATGGGAATGGCGTGCCCGCGCAAGCTGAGACGCCCGTCCTTCAACTCGGCCTCGTGCACACTGGTGACGCCGTTGATGACGAAGCGCAGCGGCAACTCCGTGACGCCCTCGCTTTCAGCGGAATCGGTGGCGACGACTTCGAGGTCGAGCACGAGTTCGGCCTTGCCGCCCGACTCCCGCCGCGCGGTGCGCTCGACAGTGACGGCGAGGTTGTCGGGCGCGGCCTGGGGATAGGCGAGCAGGTGAAAGCGGATTCCGGGCAGTTCGGTAAAGGCCTGGCGCAGCGGTTCCCAGCGGCCGCCGGAGGCGTCCCAGTCGCCCTGCTGCAGGTCGCTCAGGACCCAGACATCGGTGCGGCCGGTCTGGTTGGAGGTGATGTAATCGAGCCCGGCCTGGAGCATGCCGGGAAGATCGGCGGCGGTGTCGGTGGCCCAGGTGGCGGGCAACTCGGCGAGGGCCTCGGGCTTTTCCACCGGTTGCGGGTTTGCGGTGTCGGCGCTGTCGATCAGGACCAGTTCGGTCCGGCCGCGGTAGGCGTCGCGGATGCCGTCGGTGAGCTTCTTCAATCCCGCCTCGCGCTTGCTGAGCCCGGTCGCCAGGTTCTGTTGTTCCATCGACGCCGAGCGATCGATGAGCACCAGCACGGTGTCGGGGGCGCCCCCGGTGAGGCCGAGCCAGCCGCCGGCGAGCGGTCGCGCGGCGGTGAGAAGAATGGCGGCCACGGCCAAGACGCGAAAGGCGAGGATCAACCAGCGTCGCAGCCGCGAGTAGCCGCGGTTCATCTGCTGCGCCGCGAACAGGAACTGCATCGCGGCCCAATGCACGGTGCGCCGGCGATGCAGGTGGATCAGGTGAATGATCACCGGCAACAGCGCGAGCGGCAGCGCGAAGAGCAGCAGTGGTTGGAGGAAACTCATGCCGACGAGGTCGGAGTTTTCAGTTTTCGGTTTTCAGTTTTCAGCGTCCCGCCCGTTTCGGCGTTCTGCCGATGAGGAAGCGGGCGAGGACGGTGGCGTAGTCTTCGTGAAGGAGGACGCGGTGGTAGTCGAGGGCGGTGGTGCGGACGATTTCGTCGATCTCGGTCAGCCACTGGGTGACGGCGGTGCGGTAGGCGCGGGCGACGTCCTCGGGATCGGCGAGGACGGGTTCGCCGCCCTCGAGATCGACGAAGCGGGCCGGACGATCGAAGTCGAAGTCGATCTCCTGTCGGTCGAGGAGGTGAAAGATCGAGATGTCGTGCTTGCGGAAACGCAGGTGCTGAATGGCCGAGCGCAGTTCGCCGGCGTCGGCGAAGAGGTCGGAGAAGATCAGCACGAGGGCGCGCTGAGGAATGCGTTCGGCGGCTTCGTGGAGGGAGGCGACGAGGTTGGTGGTGCCGATGGCCTCGATCTCGGCGAGAGAATCCAGCACCAGGCCGAGGTGGGTGGCGCCACGCTTGGCGGGAATGTTGGTCGGGGTGTTGCGCGCTTTTTCCTCGCCGGCCGACCAGAGCCCGACGGCGTCGCCCTGTCGCGCGGCCAGCCAGGCCAGGGAACCCGCCAGCTTGCGGGCGTAGTCGAGCCGGGTGGCGCCCTCCGGACCGAATTTCATGGAACCGCTGACGTCCATGATCATGACGAGGCGCAGGTTGGTGTCGGCCTCGAATTCCTTCAGGTAGTAGCGATCACTGCGGCCCCAGGCCCGCCAGTCGAGCCGCCGGATATCATCGCCGGGCACGTATTTCCGATACTGGGCGAACTCCAGGCTCGACCCTTTCACCGGGCTGCGGTGCATGCCGGTAACGCTTCCGAGCATGGGACCGCGCGCGTGCATCGGCAGCGCCATCAGGCGCGAGAGCACGTTCGAGTCGAGGAAGTCGCGATTGGCCATGGGTCAGGGAACGCGGAAGGGGGAAGGCGAGACGCGCGGAACGGAATCGTCATGATGCCGGCCTTGAATGGTATCCATTCTGCTCGGAGCATGGCGATGAGCGGCATGACGATGACGAGACAAGCAAGAGGAAGGCAAGCACTCACGTCCGGGCGAATTCGCAAGGGCGCCGGGCCTGCCGCGCTTGCCCTGCTCGTGGTCTGCCTGGCGATCCTTTCTCCGGTTCCCGCCGAGGCGGAAGACTGGGAGTGGTGGACGTGGTCGAACACGGACCTGATCCGCGAGGACGATTTCCGGCTTCATCTCTACCTCGACCAACGGCTGGCCGAGGAGCGCGGCAGCTACGTCCAGATCGTGAGCCCGCGGGCGAAGTGGCGGCTGCATCCGAACTTCGACCTCGGACTCGGTGCCAGTGTCCTCTCGATCGAGAAAGGGGACACCGGCAGCTACTACGCCCAGGCGCGGCCCGAACTGGAGCTGAACCCGTTTTTCTCCCTCGGCGACGAGTGGAAGCTGCATTTCCGCAACCGGATCGAGTCGCGGTGGAACGAGTTCGCCGGCGATCCGCTCATTCGCACGCGTCACCGGGTCAAGCTGACCTGGTCCGGGCTCGACCTCGGACCGCTGAGCGGATTCTACATGAACAACGAATGGTTCATCGACTGGGAGACGGAACGCTGGTCCGAGGATCGGCTCATCCCGGCGGCGTTGACCTTCGATCTCGGCGACAGCGGGGCGCACCTCGACCTGTTCTACATGCTGCGCTTTGCCGACCGGGGCAGCGGGTGGGAGCGCGACCATGTGTTCGGGACCTTTCTGCGCTGGAGCCTGTGACGAAATCACGCGCGCTCAGTCCTCCGCCGCCAGTTCTTCCGCGAGCCGGCGGGCGACATCGCGGCTGCTGACGCCTTCGCTCTCGGCGGTGAAGGTGGTGAGAACGCGGTGACGCAGGACCGGTTCGGCGACTTCCATGATGTCCTCCAGCCGGACCATGTAACTTCCGTAGAGCGCGGCCCGGGCCTTGGCGCCGAGAATGAGGTACTGCACCGCGCGCGGACCGGCACCCCAGCCGACCAGCGGGCGCAGCCACTCGGGAGCCTCGGCTTCGTTGGGACGGGTGCGCCGGACGAGATCGACGGCAAAGTCGTAGATGTGATCCGGCACCGGCACCCGGCGGACCAGCGACTGGAAGGCCAGGACCTTTTCCCCGTCGAGGACATGCTCCAGGCGCGGCGGCGTGGCTCCGGTGGTCGTCCGGGCGATGGCCAGTTCCTCCTCGCGACTGGGGTAGTCCACCCCGATCATGAACATGAAGCGGTCCAGTTGGGCCTCCGGCAGGGGATAGGTGCCCTCCTGCTCGATGGGGTTCTGGGTGGCGAGGACGAAGAACGGTTCCGGCAACGTGTAGGTACGGCCGGCGACGGTGACCCGGTGCTCCTGCATGGCCTCGAGCATGGCGGCCTGGGTCTTGGCGGGGGCGCGGTTGATCTCGTCGGCGAGGACGATGTTGGCGAAGACGGGGCCCTTGGTGAATTCGAACTCGCGTTTTCCGCCGGGCGCTTCCTGGAGAATGTCGGTCCCGGTGATGTCCATCGGCATCAGGTCCGGGGTGAACTGCACCCGGCTGAAGCTCAGCGACATCGTTTCCGCGAGTCGGCTGACAAGGAGTGTCTTGGCGAGTCCGGGTACGCCCATGAGGAGCGAGTGTCCACGGGCGAAGAGGCAGATCGCCAGTTCCTCGATGACCTGGTTCTGGCCGACGATGATCTTGCCGAGTTCGCCGCGGAGCCGGTCGTAGACCTCGCGCATTTCATCGATGGCATCGACGTCGTCGGAGGGCAGGGAATCGGGCGGAGCGGGGGAGGGAGCGTTGGAGTCGGCCATGCGATCGGGAAAATTCGGAGGATTGTTGGGAGGATGGAGGCGTTCTGTTTGACAGAAAGGTGCGGGCCGGAGCAAGTTCCATTTCCGGTTCGGACCGCGCTTCCGTCACATCTCTACGCCGGGAAGGCGGAAAGTCTTAGGGAAAAACCGGGCAAGCTCGGCCAGGATCGGGATTCGGAAAACCGGGAAAAACCCCGAATATTTCCGGTTGCGAGACGGTTTTCGACCCGCTAAGTTCCGCGCTCTCTCCCCGCCGGACCTTCCGGCGAACCCTTCTTTTCTTGCGAACCCGCGCCCCGCTTCAACGGCCGAGCGCCCTCTCCTTTCCTCCCATGAAAGCCGACATTCATCCCGACTACAAGGAAGCCACCATCCAGTGCACCTGTGGGGCTGTCTACAGCACCCGCTCCACGGTTCCGGATATCCGCGTCGGCATCTGCGCCGCCTGTCACCCCTACTTCACCGGGGAACAGCGCTTCGTCGATACCGCCGGCCGCGTCGACAAGTTCGCCAAGCGCTACGGTGCCGTGAAGACCGCCGGCGAAGGTGGTGGTGGTGCCGCCCGTCGCCGCACCAAGGTCAAGCTTTCCGACCTCAACAAGTAGCGATCGTTTCCCCGAGAAAAACGGTGACAGCGCTGCCGTCGTGCGCGCTTCGCCGTTTTTTTGTGTCCATTTCCCGGCCCTCCGGATTCCATACCCTGAAATTCCTCCTATTCTTCTTCCTCGTCATCTTCCCTGACCTTCACCCCGGCCCTCTGACCCTTCCTTGGACTTCACCCCGCTCATCGCCAGGAAACGCGACCGCCTGACCGAACTCGAATCGGCCATGGCGTCGGACGGCTTCTTTGCCGATGCCAGGCAGGCCACGGAGATTTCCCGCGAATACAATCGGACGAAGACGCTGCTGGAATCGTGGGATCGATTCCAGAGCGCTTCCGCCCAGCTGGAGGAGAACCGCGACCTGGCCAAGGGAGAAGACGCGGAACTGGCGTCCATGGCGGAGGAGGAGATTCCCGCGCTGGAGAAGGAAGTCGCCGACCTGGAAGTCTCGATCCAATACGCGCTCCTGCCGCACGATCCGACCGAGGATCGTGACGCCATCGTGGAAATTCGCGCCGGCACCGGCGGCGACGAGGCCTCGCTCTTCGCGATGGACCTCACGCGCATGTACCAGCGATACGCCGAGGGGCGCGGCTGGCGGGTCGAAATGATCGACGCCAGTCTCTCCGACGTCGGCGGCTACAAGGAAGTCGTCTTCAAGGTCACCGGCGAGGAGGTGTTCCGTTTCCTGAAATACGAGAGCGGAGTCCACCGCGTCCAGCGCGTGCCCGATACCGAGACCCAGGGGCGCATTCACACCTCCACCGCGACGGTGGCCGTCCTTCCCGAAGCCGAGGAAGTCGATGTCGAATTGAAGCCCGAGGACCTCCACATCCAGGCGACCCGCTCCGGGGGGCCGGGAGGTCAGCACGTCAACACCACCGATTCCGCCGTCCAGGTGACCCACCTGCCGACCGGCATCATGGTGAAATGCCAGGAAGGCCGCAGCCAGGGGCAGAACAAGGAGCGGGCCCTGCAGATCCTGCGAGCCAAGCTGCTGGAGGCCAAGGTGCGCGAGGAAGCCGAGAAATACTCCGCCCATCGGCGCAACCTCATCGGCAGCGGGGGACGGGAGGAAAAGATCCGCACCTACAACTTCCCGCAGAACCGGGTCACCGATCACCGGGTCGGTCTCACGCTCTACAACCTCGACCAGGTCATAGGGGGCGAGATCGGCGAGGTCATCGAGGAGCTCCAGACCTCCGAGATGGAGGAGCGGATGCGCGAGGCGGGCATCGTGTGAG
>JAUIGT010000500.1 GCA_030432615.1 Verrucomicrobiia bacterium | reverse complement strand
CGCCGTTACGGCCCCAACTCGAACGAGTGCCAGGGAGTGGCCTGGGGGCCCGATGAAACCACCATCCTGGTGACCTCCCAGAATCCGGATCAGGCCATGACGGAGTGGAATCTCGAAACCGCCGAGCCGGTCTGGAAAGCGCCCCCCATCGAGATCGGACTCCGCACCCCGGTCTGGATCGATACCGAGCGCCTCGCCATCCTCGGTGCCAGGGGCTACCTCACCTTCTGGAAATTCGTGGGAGAGTGATTCCGAGGGAAGGTCAGGATGACGCTCCCGAGCGTGCCCCGGCGAGGTCCGTCGCCATTTCCAGCCAGCGCCGCGCCGTTTCGACGAGCGAGTCGTTCGTGGTCACGGAATCCCAGCGCAAGTTTCGCAGGGCGGCCTGATAGGCCAGTTTTTCCCGCCAAGCCGCCACCGCCTCGGCATGTGAGTGGCGGAAGGGCTCGGTGCTGGTCCGGAAACGGGAATCGGTTTCCACCTCGACGAACTCGTAGTCACCCGACTCGGGCAGCTCGACTTCGAATGGATCGAGCACCTGCAACCCGAGCACGTCGTGACCCGAGGCATGAAAGGCGGCCAATTCGGAAAGCGCTCCCTCCTCGCTCTCGAGAAAATCGGAGATCACCACTAGGAAGCCGCGTTTCCGGCAGAAGCCGTGGCAATCCGCGAGAGCCGCGGCCAGTTCCCCCTCCCCCTCCGGTTTCGTCCGGATCAGCGAGGCGCAGATTTCCAACACATGGCGCAACCCGGAGCGGGGAGCGATCGCGTCTTCGAGCCGTTTTCCCAGCAGTCCCACCGCGGGATGATCGCCCTGGCGCGACGCCAGGAAAGCGATCGCGGCGGCCACCCGACTGGCGTAGTCGAACTTGGAATAGCGCCCGTGCGACACGCTCATCGAGCCGGAGGAATCCACGAGAAGGTAGACGGGACGGAGAGAGTCGATCCGGCTTTCCCGGGTGAACAGTTTCCGCTGTCGGGCAAACACCGACCAGTCGATCCGTCGCAGGTCGTCCCCGGGCTGGTACTCGCGATGCGACTCGAATTCGACGCCCGGCCCCCGGTGAATCGATCGGTGGGCTCCCAGCCAGACCGAGTCGGCGATTCCCCCACCCGCCAGTTCCAGGTCCTCGATGGCGAGGAAGAGTTCGGGATCTTCGGTGACCTTCATGAAACGGCGGACGGGTCAGGGAGTCACCTTCTCGAGAAGCCGGGTCACGAGGGCATCCGAGTCGAGTTTCTCCGCCCGGGCCCGGAAATTGAGGATGATCCGGTGGCGGAGAATCTCGTGGGCCAGCGCGCGGAGATCCTCGAAATCGACATGGACGCGGCCTTGCATCAACGCGCGAGCCCTACCCGCCAGGATCAGCGCCTGGGAAGCGCGGGGACTTGCCCCGCAGGCGAGAAACTCGGTGACCTCGGATTCCGCCCGTTCCGAATCCGGACGCGTGGCATTGACCAGACGAATCGCGTAGGAGGCGACATCGGTGGCGATCGGCACTTCCTTGACGGCCTGCTGCAGGTCGAGAATGCGTTCCGCATCCAGAACCTGAGCCACCGAGTCGAGGTGTTCCGCCGGTCCCGTGGTGGCGATGGCCAGTTCCTCCTCGGGCTCCGGATAGCCGACCCGGATGCAGCAGAAAAATCGATCGAGCTGGGCCTCGGGCAACGGGTAGGTCCCCTCCATCTCGATGGGATTCTGGGTGGCCAGCACCAGGAAAGGCGGCGCCAGCTTTCGGGTTTCGCGACCGATCGTGACCTCGCGCTCCTGCATCGCCTGGAGCAGAGCCGCCTGCGTCTTGGGCGGAGTCCGGTTGATCTCGTCGGCGAGCAGGATGTTGGTGAACACCGGACCGGGAATGACGACCCGTTCGAAGCGACCGGTGCCGTCTCCCTCGAGAATCTCCGCCCCGGTGATGTCGGCCGGCATCAGGTCCGGGGTAAACTGGATCCGCTGAAAAGCCAGGTTCAGGGTTCGCGCCAAGGCGGCCGACATGAGGGTCTTCCCGACTCCCGGCACCCCGAGCAGCAGGGCGTGCCCGCCGCAGAGCAGGGTGAGAAAGAGGGAGTCGATCACCGCCTGCTGTCCGATGACACACCTGGCGGTCTCGTTGCCGATGGCCTCGCGGGCCTTTGTCAGTTCTTCCATGATCTCTTCAGTCGAATCGCTTTCCCCCGGGAATGAGGAGGGCCACCCGGGAGGCCGGTTCCGCATCCTCGTCGGCCGGACGCTGGGTGCCGCGCCCATCGCCATTCCCATCCAGTTGGGCATGTTCCCGGACCATGAACCCCTCGCTCTCGTAGATCTCGAGGACCCGTTTCTGGCAGGCTCGGAACAGCTCCAGCACCGTGACCGTGCCGTCTTCGTCTCCATCGGTCTCGGGATCGTCCAGGGCGGCCGCCAGAGCCACCGGAAACTCGGTCTCGCTCTCCGGATCCCGCTGCCCCGTGGCGGCAATCACGATCCGGCCCGGAGCGCTCAGGGCCTTGAGAAAGTCGGCCGAGGAGGCGGTCGTCGCCAGGATCACCAGCGGTGTTTTCTCCGGAAAGCTCCCGAGCGCGCGCCGCAGGTCCAGGCTGGACAGGTCCGGCCCCGGCAGATTGAGGTTGGCGCCGCCGGGAATGCGGTTGGCATGCCCATGGAAAATCAGCCATACCGGGGAAGCGTCGCCGTCCCGCGCACGGGCAACGGCTGCCTCCAGTTCCGCGAGCACCCTTTCCCGGGTGGCCACCCCCTCGTATCCCGCCGACTCGGGCCCGTAGAAAACCCGGACCCGCTCCGGCGGAAGGCGAAAGCGCCGTAGCAGCGCGGAACGGATCGCCCCGAGGTTTTCCTCGAAGAACCGGTGATGCTCCTCGTCACCCGGAAGTCCGTTGAAGATCAGGACCCGGGGAATCTGGTTTTCGCCGCCGGACACCCCTGCCTCGGTCCCGGTCCCCTCGGCGGGCATCGCCAGCATCAGGGATGGCAGCAGGATAGCGATCGTTTTCTGGAGCATTCCGGTTCGCAGCCTACCAAACCGAACGAATCGAACAATGAAATATTGTTGCTGACCTCGGCCCCCATTTGTGTGCATTGGTAGGCTGTTGGAATTCACCTATCCAGCCTTTCTCTGGGCGATGGTCCTGGCGGCCGTCCCGCTCTGGTTGCACCTCAGTCGGCGCCGCAAGTTTCGCAAACTGGAAACGGGAACGCTTCGTTTTCTCCAGGAGGCACGGCGCCGTCGTCGGAAGCGCGCCCGCTGGGAGGAATGGCTCCTCATGCTCCTCCGGATCGCCGCCACCCTGCTGCTGGCGCTGCTGTTCGCGCGACCGACCCTTCTCCGGGACGAACCGATCGACAAGGGTGGCGGAGCCCTGCTCGTGATGCTCGACGCCTCGGGGAGCATGACGGAGGCCATGGGCGAAGACGCCGCCCGGATCGCGGAGAAGACGCTGCGCCGACAGGGCAGAGATCGGGACTCGGTAACCCTGGCGCAATTCTCCGACCGGATCGAGATCATCGAATCGATCGAGGACTACTCCCCGCGCGCCGGCGCTCCCACCCGGTTCGACCGGGTCATGGACTGGGCCCTCGACCGGCTTCTCCAGGAGGGCGCTCCCGATTCCGGAAAACTGGTTCTCATCGGCCACTTCGCCGCCGCGTCGCTCCCGGACCATCCGCCCCGGCTCTGGCCCGCCGGGATCGGCGTGGAACTGGTCCCGCTCGAGCCGAACAAAGACCGCAACTCCGCCGTGATCGGGATCGACCTGCGCACGCCCTACCGCACCGATGCCATGGAAATCGAGGCACGACTGCACCTGCCCGCCGACGCCGGGGCGGTCGTCAGGCTCGAGTCCGAGGGCTACGTCGAGGAAAAGGAACTCCCGGCCGGGACCAATCGGGTCCTGTTCCGGTTTCGCCCTCCCAAGGAGAACGTTCACGGCTGGGTCGGCGTCACTACGGAGGAGAAAGACGAATGGCCGATCGACGACCGGCGCCCTTTCGCCTTTCGTTGGACCGAGCGGCAGCGGGTGTTGCTGGTCGATGGAGATCCCGGCGGCCCCCCCTTCGAAGGAGAAGCTTACTTCATCAAGAAGGCGCTCGAAGCGTCCGGCGCCGAACACGGGCTTTCCCCTTTCGCTCCGGAAATCGTCTACGGACTCCAGACCCGGACCGGCCTGACTGACCTGGGCGGTACCGATGCCGTCGCCCTCTGCGGCGTCGAGGATCTCACGCCTGCGGAAGCCGGCCTCCTCTCGGATTTCGTGGAAAGGGGCGGAGGCCTCCTCGTGGTGCTCGGCGACGGCTGGGCTCCACGACTCTACTCGTCCCTGATCGAAGCGGGCCTGTTCCCGCCGCGTGCTTCCGAGGAAACCGGGGAGACGTTGCGCCGCATTTCCCGATGGAACGAGACTCATCCCGCCCTCTCTCCCTTTGCCGATCCGGAAGGCGGAGACCTGACCTCGCTGCCCTGGAGAGAAGGCTACGCCATCGAGCCCGACGAGAACTGGAAAGCCATTGCCTCGCTCGATGGAGACCGCCCCATCCTGTTGGCGAAGGAGCGGATTCTCGTCTGTCCTCACCCCCTCACCCGCGCGTGGAGCGACCTGCCTC
>JAUIGT010000499.1 GCA_030432615.1 Verrucomicrobiia bacterium | reverse complement strand
TTTTCGCGTCTTTCGACCGCCATCGAGCAAAGCCCGCGTCGTGCTGACGAAGGACCAACTCTTGATTTCTCGAGTGAAAGCGGAAGCCACCATCCGGATCGTTGCCACCGACACCAATGGCAACGAAGTCGAGGACGAATTCACCATCGCCCCCCCTCGGTTGGCAGGAGCGGTAGCCGAAGGCGCCGCCCTCGACCTTTCCTCAATCGGTTGGGGAGGCACGGTGATCCAGGTCGTGGGACTGCCCCCGGGGATGACTTTCGACGCCGGAACCGAACAACTCTCCGGTTTCCCTCGCCGCGCGGCTGATTTCCTTGTCCGAGCCCTGGTGGAAGCGGGCGATGGAAGCACGCGCTGGGAGTTCTTTCGGATCGGCATCGATGCACTGCCCGACTGGCTGAGCGGAAACTTCGACCTCCTCATGGATCGCGGTGACGATGTCGGCAACGGCCTCGGAGGCTCGCTCTTCCTGCGCGTCGCGCCCAACGGGCTGGCCTCGGGACGCCTATCGATAGCGGGATTGACTCTTCCCTTCCGCGGCCAGGCCGAAAAGACCTCGCCCACCCAAGCCACCCTCACCGTGGATTTTCCCGCCCGGGGACGCCTGACCGAGAATCTCACCCTGGAAGTCACCGTCGCCTCCGACGGCACCGCCACGGGACGCGTGGTTGCTTCGGGAGGAGAAGCCGCGCTCGACGGCTGGAAACGCGTCTGGAATCCGCGCACCGCCCCGCTCGACGAAGACCTGCAGGGCCAGTTCAACGTCCTCCTCGACCTGGATGACGGTTCCTTTGCCGAGGACGATCCCGATGCCCCCCAGGGAACCGGCTGGGCCATTGTCCGCACCAATCGCACCGGACGGGCCAACGTGGTCGCCAAGCTCGCGGACGGAATGCGGGTGACGTCCGCTCTATCGCTGGGCCCCGCGGGCGAACTGGCGCTCTGGCGTCCGCTCTATCGCAATGGCGGTTCCGTGATTCTCGAGGGAACCCTTTCCGGAGTCGGCGAATTCGCGGGAACGGGAACCTGGAATCGTCCGGCGGCTCCGAACCCGGCCGCGCGCCTCTATCCCGCCGGTTTCGGCAACGACGCCAATGGGCCGCTGCCCCTCGATCTGGTCGGTGGGAAGTGGAACCGCCCCGCCCCTGGCGAAACGGTTCTCGGCCTTCCCTTCGATCCCGAGAATCCGGAGTCGAACGCAACGCTCCACGTGGAGGCGGGTGGTATCGAGGACTCCGCGACCAGCGTCTCCCCCACCGAGTTGATGATCGATAATCTCAACCGGGTGAGCGTGACGGCCCCGGCCACGAACGACGCCCGCGTCGTCGTGCGGATCAATCGCAACACCGGTCTCGTGGTCGCAAGGGCTCTCCTGCAGGACGACAACCCCTATCGCCCCGGAACCACGCTTCGCCGTCCCGTGGTGCAGCAGTTGCTGCTCGTTCCCGGTCTTTCCGATGGCAGGCTCGGCGGCGGATGCTTTCTCCTGCGTCAGTTGCCCGATCCCAATGCCGTGCCGCCGACGACCAATGGCACCTCGCCGATTCTCTCCGGAAAGGCAACGCTGGGCGCTCCGATTCCGGATGTGAATTGAGGCTTTCCCCAGGGGCATTCGGGAAAGGAGGCTTGCCATCGTGGCGCCGCCTTCCAAGCGGCGAATTCGCAGGTCGAGAAACCTGCACCACATCGCTCCAGCGATCCCCCTTCCCGCTACCGCGAGTTCGTGCATTGACGGGAGAGGGAGAAAAGTGCGTGATTGGCGGGGAATCGTCACTGCCCCACGACTTCCCTCCCTCCTGTCATGGTTTCGCCTCCCTCCGCTTTTGAGAAAACCGTGCTGTCATCGCTCGTCCCGCTTGCCCTTTTCCTGGTGGCGACGCTCGGGCATGCGGCGGAACCGGAAACGAGCCTCGATTTCAATCGGGACATCCGTCCCATCCTTTCGGACAAGTGCTTCTTCTGCCACGGGCCGGACGAACACGAGCGCAAGGCCGATCTGAGACTCGATACCGCCGAGGGGGCCTTTGCCGATCTCGGAGGCTATGCCGCCATCGTCGCGGGAAAGCCGGACGAATCCGAACTGGTCTTCCGGATCACCGACAAGGACGACCCGATGCCGCCCGAGGATTCGCATAAGAAACTCGAGCCGGAAGAAATCGCCCTCCTCACCCGCTGGGTCGCGGAAGGCGGCGAATACTCCGAACCCTGGGCCTACGTGGCCCCGAAAAAACATCCCCTGCCGCAAACCGACGGCGAGTGGCCCAGGAACTGGGTCGATCGTTTCGTCCTCTCCCGACTCGAGCGGGAAGGTCTGAAGCCCTCCCCCGATGCCGATCGCGTCACCCTGATTCGCCGTCTCCACTTCGACCTGACCGGGTTGCCTCCGACACCTGACAGGGTTGCGTCGTTCCTCGCCGACGAGCGCGATTTCGAGGCAGTCTGGAAAGAACTCGTCGAGGAACTGCTCGAGTCCCCGCACTTCGGAGAACGCCTCGCCATCTACTGGCTCGATCTGGTTCGCTACGCCGATACCGTCGGCTACCACGGCGACCAGGATCACAGCATTTCGCCCTACCGCGACTACGTCATCCGCGCCTTCAACGAGAACCTGCCCTTCGACCAGTTCACCCGGGAGCAACTCGCCGGCGACCTGCTTCCCGAGAACGGCAAGTGGCAGAAGATCGCCAGCGGCTACAACCGGCTCCTCCAGACCTCCCACGAGGGCGGGGTGCAGTTGAAGGAATACGACGCCATCTACGCCGCCGACCGGGTTCGCAATCTCTCGTCCGTCTGGATGGGCGCCACCGTCGGCTGCGCCCAGTGCCACGACCACAAATACGATCCCTACACCATCAAGGATCACTACGCCCTGGCCGCCTTCTTTGCGGACATCCATGACCGCGGATTCTCCGGCAACACCCTGCCGAGCAATCGCCCGCCGGAGATCACCGTGTTTTCCGCATCGCAGGAGCGCGAACTGGCCCGGATCGATCGGGAGATCGACGCCGTTCTTCCCGAAAAAGTGCGCCAGACACTGGAGAAACTCGGAGCCGAGAAAGCCAAGCTGGCCGAGCAGCGGAAGAAGGCGAAGAAGCCCGACGAACAAGCGGAACTGGATTCCAGGATCGCCGACAAGAACGCCGAAATCGAAAAGGCGGCTCCGGAGACGAAACGAAGCGCCTGGAAGAAGCTCGTTGCGGAGCGAGCCGCGATCGAGAAGCAGGGGCAACGCACCATGATCACCGTGGCCGAAGAACCACGCACGATGCGGGTGCTGCCGCGTGGAAACTGGCAGGACGACAGCGGCGAGGTCGTCGCGCCCGCCGTGCCCGCCTTTCTCGGTGCCGTCGCGCCGCGCCAAGGCGAGCGCGCCGATCGGCTCGATCTCGCCAACTGGCTCGTCGATCCCGAGAACGGGGCCGGCGGACTCACCGCCCGCGTCTTCGCCAATCGATTCTGGTATCTCTTCTTCGGCACCGGCATCTCGCGCTCGCTCGACGATTTCGGCGGCCAGGGAGAACCGCCCGTCCACCCCGAGTTGCTCGACAATCTCGCCGTGGCCTTCGTCGAGAGCGGTTGGGATGTGAAGGAAATGGTCCGGCTCCTCGTCACCAGCCACGCCTACCGACAATCCTCGATCGATTCCCCGGAATTGCGCGAACGCGACCCGCACAACCAACTCGTCGCCCGCCAGTCACGCTTTCGACTTCCCGCCGAACTGATCCGCGACAACGCCCTCGCCGTGAGCGGACTTCTCGTCACCGAGACCACGAAGGGCGCCCTCGATCCGAACTCCCCCGCCGGCCCCAGCGTGAAGCCCTACCAGCCCGCCGGCTACTACCGCCACCTGAATTTCCCCACCCGCACCTATCGCAGCGACGAGAACGCAAGCCAGTGGCGCCGCGGTGTCTACGTGCACTGGCAACGCATGTTTCTCCATCCCATGCTCAAGGCGATGGACGCCCCGTCGCGCGAGGAATGCACCGCCCAACGCTCACGTTCGAACACACCCAATGCCGCCCTCGTCCTGCTGAACGATCCCACGTTCGTGGAAGCCGCCCGTGTCTTTGCCGCCCGCGTGATGGAAGAGTCCTCCTCGGAAAACTTTCCGGATCGTCTCGAGCACGCCTACCGGCTCGCCCTCTCCCGCTCGCCGGACGCCGAAGAGACCCAGCTCATGGAAAACCTCTTCCGCCAGACCCGCGACGAATACGGCTCGAAGTCGGAGGAGGCGAAGGCCCTCCTCACCACCGGCCTCGCACCGACGCCGGAGAAACTCGATCCCGTTGAACTCGCGTCCTGGACCGCCATCGCTCGTGCTCTCCTCAACCTCGATGAGACGATCACGAGAAACTGACCGAATTCTCTCTCCCTTCCCCACGATGATCCTTCGCCTCTTCCTCGTTCTTTTCCTGTCCGCGATCTCGGCGCGGGCGGAGACGCGCCCGCCCAACATCGTCTTCCTCATCGCCGACGACCTGGGATGGGCCGACGTCGGATTCCACGGAGGCAACGCCCCGACTCCGAATCTCGACCAGCTCGCCACCGAGAGCCTGGAGCTCACCCGCCACTACGTGGCTCCCGTCTGCAGCCCCACCCGGGTCGGTCTCCTGACCG
>JAUIGT010000015.1 GCA_030432615.1 Verrucomicrobiia bacterium | reverse complement strand
CCTGCCGCCCATGCAGCCGGGTTCCTCGATCATGCCCGGCAAGGTCAACCCGGTGATTCCCGAGGTGGTCAACCAGATCTGCTACCAGGTCATCGGTTCCGACCTCACCGTCTCGATGGCGGCGGAGGCCGCCGAGTTCGAGCTGAACATGGCCGAGCCCATCATGACCTACAACCTGCTCAGCAGCCTGATGCTCCTGAAGAACGCCGCCATCGTGCTCGCGAATCGCTGCATCGACGGCATCACCGCCAACCGGGAACGCTGTCGCGACTACGTGCGGAATTCCATCGGCATCATCACCGCGCTGTCGCCGGTGCTGGGCTACGAAAAATCCGCGGCCATCGCCAAGGAGGCCCTCGCCACCGATCGCGGGGTCTACGATCTCGTCCTGGAGAAGGGCCTGATCTCCAAGACCCAGCTCGACCACCTCCTCAGCCCCGAGAAGATGGCCAATCCGCTGGCGCACGATTGATCGGAGCCCCCGCGGCGAACTGC
Organism: Verrucomicrobiia bacterium; assembly: GCA_030432615.1. Taxonomy (GTDB): domain Bacteria; phylum Verrucomicrobiota; class Verrucomicrobiia; order Verrucomicrobiales; family DEV007; genus JAEUHH01. The sequence goes on along the minus strand of JAUIGT010000015.1, from coordinate 25,663 downwards.
GATCACGTATTTGAACGGATAACCTTCTGCCCTTTGATTGAAGGGGAGAAACTTTTTCTCCGTCCCCCTGTTTTTCCCTCCCGAATGAATCGACCTCTCTCCCGCCTGGTCGTCGGCTCCCTGCTGGCGGTCTCCCTGAACGCGCCCGGGCTGCGGGCCGCGGACGGCGACTACGTCTCGCCTCCAGAACCGGTAATGGCCTTCCTGGATCGCCACTGTCTCGAGTGCCACGACGACTCGGTGAGCAAGGGCGACCTGAACCTGCTGGACCTGCCTTTCCGCCCGGAGAACCCCGACAATTTCAAGATCTGGGAACGGGCGCTTGATCGCGTGCACGACGGGGAGATGCCACCCGAGGACGAGCCGCGTCCGGAATCCCAAGCGCGGAAGACTTTTCTCGCCGGACTGGAGAAACCGCTCACGGAGGTCGATCGGGCCGATGTCGAAAAAAACGGTCGCGTGCGCAGCCGGCGCCTCACCCGGGTGGAGTACGAATACTCGGTCCACGATCTGCTCGGAATCGACATCCCCCTCGCCGAAATGCTGCCGGAAGATCCGGATTCGCACGGGTTCGAGACCGTGGCCGCGGTGCAGCAGCTGTCGCATCACCAGCTGGCCCGCTACCTCGACGTCGCCGACCTGGCGCTGGAGGAAGCCTTCCAGCGGGCGCTCGAGGGTGATGCCACCTTCGACAAGTTCCTCAAGCCCGAGGAACTGGTGAAGAACCGCGGCGGCAACTACCGGGGTCCGGACCTGCGCGACGGCAAGAGCATCAGCTGGCCGATCCGGCTGCAGTTCTTCGGTCGGATGCGGCCCACCGCCGTGCCCGAAGACGGCTGGTACCGGGTCACGCTGAAACAGGTCGAGGCCGTCAACCCCGGCAAGGACGGGGCGGTGTGGGGAACTCTGCGGTCCGGTGAGTGCGATTCCAACGCCCCCATGCTCTGGACGATCGGCCTGGTCGAGGCGACCTCGGAACCGCGCGATCTCGTCTACGAGGCCTGGATCCGTGGCGGACACGAACTGGAGTTGAAACCCAACGACGGGGAACTGAAGACCGCCCCGACCGGAGCCAAGGGCGGGAATGTCTCCTTCAAGGGCCGCGACCTCGCCGAGGAGGGATTTGCCGGCATCGCCCACCAGGGCATCCGCATCGAGCGCATCTACCCGAACGCCGGTCGCAAGCAGGTTCGGCGCAACCTGTTCGGCGACGACGAACTCGCCTCCTGGCAGGACAAGCCCGAGGTCGGTCTTCGCAGGATGGTGGCCCGCTTCGCCCGACGGGCCTTCCGCCGACCGGTCACCGAGGAACAATTGGCGCCCTACCTCGAGATCGGTGCCGGCGAACTGCGCGAAGGGCGCCCGCTGCCCGAGGCCCTGCGGGCCAGCTACCGCGCCGTGCTCTGTTCGCCGCGCTTCCTGACCTTCGTGGAAAAGCCGGGCGAGCTGGACGACTTCGCCGTGGCCTCGCGCCTCAGCTACGCCTTCTGGGTGAGCCTGCCGGATTGGAAACTGATGCAGGCCGCCACCGAGGGCCGGCTGCGGAAGCCCGAGGAAATCGTCGCCCAGGCGGAGCGGATGCTGGCCGACCCGAGAGCGGAGCGTTTCATCGAGAGCTTCACCGACCAGTGGCTGAAGATGAACGAGATCGATTTCACCGCACCCGATCCCCGCCAGTTCCGGACCTTCGACATGGTGCTCCAGGAATCGATGCTCGGTGAGACCCGCGCCTACGTCGCCGAGCTGGTTCGCGAGAACCTGCCGGTGACGAACCTGGTCGATTCCGATTTCGCCTTTCTCAACGGACGGCTCGCCCGACACTACGGACTCCTCGACGACCTGTCGGTGAAACCCGGGGACGGTCTCCAGAAAGTGTCGCTGCCGGCCGGCCAGGACAAGAGATCCGTTCGCGGCGGGCTCGTCGGCCAGGGTGCGATTCTCAAGGTCACCGCCGACGGTTCCCATACCTCCCCGGTGGTGCGGGGCGTGTTCATCAACGAGCGCCTCCTCGGCGTGAAGATTCCGCCCCCGCCCCCGGGCGTGCCGGCGATCGAGCCGGACATTCGCGGAGCCACCAATATCCGCGAGCAGCTGGAGAAACACCGCAACAACGAGTCCTGCGCCTCCTGCCACCAGACCATCGACCCGCCCGGTTTCGCCCTGGAGAATTTCGATCCCATCGGCGGTTGGCGGACGAATTATCCGGCCAGCGGCAAGAAGAAACCCCCGGTCGATCCCTCCGGGCTGACCCCGGACGGTGCCGAGTTCGAGGGATTGCGCCAGTGGAAGGCGATCTACACCGGTCGCCGTGAGCAGCTGGCGCGCGGCTTTGCCCGGCAGTTTCTCACCTACGCGACCGGGGCGGCCCCGCGTTTCAGCGATGCGGCCACTCTCGATGCCATCGTCGAAGATGCCGGCGAGAGCGACCACGGTATCCGGTCGATCATCGAGGCCGCGCTCACCAGTCCCATCTTCCTGACCAAGTAACCAGACGACGGCCCGCGATGCCGTGACTTTCGAGGCCGGTCCGCGGCACGGAAGTTTCTGCATCGGATCTTCCAATCCAACCCCTTTCCCCTCCCTTCCCGCCATGAAAAACGTGTATTTCAATTTCGGTGCCCACCTCTCCCGACGCACGCTCCTGCGCGGGGCCGGCATCTCGCTCGGGCTGCCGTTGCTCGATGCGATGACCCCCGCTTTCGCCAAGGTTCCCGAGGCAACCACCGCGAAGCGCTTCGTGGGCATGAGCCTGGCGCTCGGGCTCCACAATCCCAATCTCGTGCCCAGGACCGCCGGCCGGGACTACGAACCCTCGCGCTACCTGAAGTCGCTCCAGGACATCCGTGACGACTTCACCATCGTCTCCGGTTCCTCCCACCCGCGCGTGACCGGTGGCCACACCGCCGAGGGCAGCATCTTTTCCGCCTGCCCCAACATGCGCGGCGCGACCACCCGCAACACCATTTCCCTCGACCAGCTCATGGCCAAGCACTACGGCCACGAGACGCGTTTCCCGTCGCTGGTGCTCAACACCAACAGCCAGACCAGCCCGTCCTATACCGAGAACGGCGCCATGATTCCGGCAGAGAACAATGCCATTCGCCTCTTCACGAAACTGTTCGTCGATGACAGCCCCGCCGAACAGGAGCGCCAGGCCGAGCTGATTCGCCAGGGGCGCAGCGTGGTCGATGTCGTCGGAGCCGAGGCCAAGGCGCTCCAGCGCGAGGTCGGGGTCGCCGACCGGGAAAAGCTCGACGCCTGGTTCACCAGCGTGCGGGAGCTGGAGCAACGGCTCGTCGCCAACGAGGAGTGGACGCACCGTCCCAAGCCCAAGGTCTCGCTGGAGAAACCGACCAAGATCCCGCGCGACAACGAGGTCGCGGTCGAGCGGATCTTCCTCGACATCGTGCACGCCGCGCTGATGACCGACTCCACCCGCTTCGTCACCCTGCACGTGACCGGCAACTCGGTCAGCGGTCTCCAGGGCGTCGATGAGAGTTACCATGGTCTCAGTCACCATGGCATGGACGATGAGAAACTCCGCCAACTGGCGATCGTCGAGCAGGGCGTGATCAACGAGTGGGGAGAATTCATCCGCAAGCTCAAGGAGGACACCCTCCTCGACGAGACCATGGTTCTCCTGACGTCGAACCTGGGCAACGCCTCCAGTCACGACAACAAGAACATGCCCGTTCTCCTGGCCGGCGGTGGATTCCGCCACGGTCAGCACCTCGCCTTCGACCAGAAAAACAACTACCCCTTGCCCAATCTCTACCTCAGCGCCCTGCATCGCCTCGGCCGCCAAGACGAGGCCTTCGCCACCAGCACCGGCGAGATGGACGGGCTCGCGGTGTAGTCCGGGTGTCTCCAACGAGGTGACCGCGATGCAGTGGCCTTGGGTATCCGGATTCTTCCGTGCAGGATTCCGGACACGTCAGCAATATCAACGTCGGTTTCCACGCGGGTTCGCGTGGCTCGCCACGGAGATCCCGCGATCGGACCGCTGAGATTCCTTTTCCCATTCGGTCCCGCCATGGGGTGAAACGCGCGACCCCTTCCAGCCGAATTCCCGGAGGGACGACAAGAAGGTAACGCGGCGTTCCGCTTCGCTGCCCACCGGGCTACTTTCTTGCCGTGCCTCCGGCACTGGTTCCACCGCTCGAATCCCTGGAGAGTGGGAACGCATCGCCGAAGCGTTCGCCGTGGCTGAAGCGGGAGCCTTCCTTGCGGTCGATCGACCACTCCACCTTCCGCCCGAAGGCGGCGAGCCGTTTCAGCAACTCGTTCCGGGCAGTCGTTCAGACAGGCTCCGCCCCGGCCAGCAGGCCGGGCAGGTCCGGGTGTTCGTCGGCGGGCAGGCCGATCCAGGACCGGCAGCCGCCGAAAGCCTTGCGGTCCTCGAGCACCCACGGCTCGGGCAGCTTCCAGACCTTGAGCCGGGCCAGGCCGATGCCCCGTTCCTCGTCGCCCCACTCGTAGCGGTCACGGATGACCTGCTCCGTCCAGAGGTGCTCGGGGGCGAGCGCCCGGATCTCGTCCCAGTCGGTGAGGTGCCGCGTTTCCAGAGTTTCGGCGAACAGCCGGATTTCGATCTCCTCGCCCCCGGCGCGCTCCGGCCGGAAGGTGCGCGGATTGCCGTCGGCGTCGGGTTTCACCTGGGCGGACTGCTCGTGGAAGAAGGTCGGGAACAGGAAGAAGCGATCGTGGAGCCACTGGAAGCCGTGCTTGCCCTCGGAGATGCCGCCCTTGCGCAGAATGATCGATTGCTCGCCGCTCTCGAGCGCGTCGCAGATGACCTGCCATTCCTTGAAGGCGAAGGGTTTGAAGTCGGGGGAAACGTCGGGCATGGAAAAGGGCAGGGAGTTACGGTTTTCTCTCCGACCGAACGCGATTCCACCAGTCTTGCAAGCCGGGATTGAAGCGCTGCCAGCCGATCCCGTGGTAACTCGGCTTCCGCGTTTCCAGGGCGATGAGAGCCACGGCTACGAGAAAGCTGCCGCCGAAAGCCAGCGACCAGGCGGCAACAGGTCGATTGGAGAGCATGGCCCCGGTCGCCGCCAGGAAGAACACCGTCGCCCAGCCCAATTCGGGTCCGCGCGCGATGCGGAAGACGTTGCAGAAAAGAAAGAAGTGTCCCAACACGAAGGCCACCACGAGCCCGGCCACGGGAGCCAGGAAAAATCCGGCGCCGACCGTCACGAGGGCGCCGCCGATGAGGATCGCGGCGTCGAATTTCGAGAACCGGAAGCCGGGTCGGAAATCGGGATCGGCTTCCGGGTTCACCGAACTACTCCGTTTCCGAGAACTTGGCGAACTCCGCGTTCAGCGTGTCGGCGTCCGCGTTTCCGGGATAGATCAGGACCCGGTATTTCAGGGTGATGCTGTCGCCGTGCTTGATGGTGTAATTGCCGGCGTCCTTGGGGGCATCCTTGTCGAAGTTCCCCTGGCCGAAAGGATTCACCGCGAAGAGACCGTAATGCCGGGCGTGCCACCAGCTGGGATGGCGAAAGCTGGTCGGGTGATCGAACATGGCGATCCCGAGCTTGTCGCCCTTGGAATCGACGCCCTGGTAGGCCACCCAATTGGCCCGCTTGCCCCAGGCCTCCTTGCCTTCGTTTCCTTCACTGTTGAGAATGCTGCCCTTGGCGTGGTCGCCTTCCAGCCGCAGAGTCGGCATGACGCGCATGGCGAAAGCGCCTTCCTTGTCGTCGAGGATCTCCACGTCGCCGTCGCTGGCCTCGATGGTGATGGTGGCATCGATGGACAGGGTGCCGTCGTCGCGGCGCTCGAGCCGATAGGTGCGCTTGTCCTGGCAGATCTTGATTCCCTCGTCGTAGGTGACCCAGTCGTCGGTGGTCCTGAGAATGATGGCGTTTTCCGAACCCTTGATCTGCATGCCGTTGAGCCCGGTATGGACCGTCTTGCCGAACTTGTAGCCCTCCGGTTTCTTGCTGGCGGGCTCGTGCCAGAAATCGTAGCCGTTGACCTTGCCGAGACCGAACCAGAGCGAGCGGTGGTGCGGGTGATCGGTCGCCTCGGTCTCGTGGCCCTCCTCCATCGGCCAATGGCGGGTGACGTTTTCCCCCGTCGGACCCATGAGGGGATAGAAGAAAGGTTTCGGGAGGTCGTTCGACGTCTGGTAGGCAGTCACCAGTTCGCCTCCCCAGCGGATCTCGATGGGATCGGTGCCGGTGATGGTCCAGCCGCCCGAGGTGATGTTCGAGCCGGAACCGATGCTGACCTGGGCCTGCGCGGTGGCCACCGCGGACGCGACCAGCGCCAGGCCGAGAAAAAGAGCGAGAGGGAGTCTTCGGATCATGCCGGGACTATCTCAACTCTTGTCCGGCGTCGCAAGACCGGATAGGCTCCACGATCATGCAACGCCGCGACTTTCTCCGCCATTCCCTCGCCATTCCCGCCGCGCTGGCCGCCGGCAGCTCTCTCACCACCGACTCGCTCCTCGCCGCCGGGGGAAAAAGCTCGGAGCGCTTCAAATTCTGCACCTTTACCAAGTCGCTCCAGCATCTCGACTACGACGCGCTCGCGGACAAGATCGCCGCGCTCGGTTTCGACGGCATCGAGGCACCGGTTCGACCCGGCGGGCACATCGAGCCCGGACAAGTCGAGGAAGAGCTGCCCAAGATGGTCGAGGCCCTGAAAAAGCGAGGGCTGGAGATCACCGTGCTCACCTCCGGCATCAACGAGGTCAGCAAAGAACAGCGCACCGAGGCTGTCCTGAAAACCGCCGCCGACCTCGGGATCGAGCGCTTCCGCATGGCCTACTACAAGTACGATCTGGCGAAGCCGATCTTCCCCCAGGTCGACGAGTTCAAACCCATGCTGCGCGACCTGATCGCCGCCGCGAAGGAGATCGGGATCAAGCCCGTCTACCAGAACCACTCCGGGAAGAACTACTTCGGCGCCACCGTCTGGGACCTGGCGGAGACGATGCAGGAGTTCGATCCCGCCGATGCCGGCATCGCCTTCGACATCGGCCATGCCACCACCGAGGGCTCCAAGTGCTGGCCGCTGCACTGGGCCTGCTGCGCCAGCCATGTCGACACCGTCTACGTGAAGGAACCTCACTGGACCGAACCCGGCCAACCGCCCAAGGTCGGCCCCCTGGGCGAGGGCGGCATCGATCAGGGATTCTACCAGACGCTGCTGAAGAGCGAATTCTCCGGCCCCATCAGCCTCCACGTCGAGTATTTCAATCACAAGGACCCGTCCCAGGAGCAACCTTTCCTCGAAGCGGTCGGGAAGGACTTCGCGACCTTGAAGGGGTTTCTTGATATCTCCGAAGGTGGCAACTGAGAAAGATTGGAGCTCGATTCTGGATCGCGACCGGCTGGTGCTTCGTGCCTTTGTCCCGGGTGACTTGGATGCCGCTTGTCGGATCGTGCGCGATTTGGGAGAAGAGACACTCGGGCGCGGTCTAAGGGAGTGGGAGGAAGCTTTCCACTACTCGGGTGGATTTGCCTGGGCTGCGGAGGTTGAAGGAGAGACGGTCGGTTTTGGTGTGGCGGAAACGCACGGAGCCACCGAATCGCTCCTCCTGGTGAGCGATCTGGTGGATCGCAAATTCCAAGGACGTGGCATCGGTACGGCCTTGGTTCTCGTCCGACTTGCCACCCAAAGCGCGGCCCAATTCAATCAGGTGGGGTTGCTGGCAACTGAACATTCCCGCGGCTTTTACGAACGCTTGGGCTTTCGGGTTCGTGATGCAGGAGCGGAATCCGTTGAGCTCGATCCGTTCATCGGACTGAAGATCTACCCGATGGTTCTTGCTTTCAGTCGCGATCTGTCGGACCGGGCCTGGGATTGGCTGGAATTCCACCGAGTCCACGTGGATTTGGACTCGTTCTCTTGACGGGTCATACCATTTCCGAGAAAAAACCTGACGATTTTCGGAGGCGGTTTTTCTCGGGGCGAGGCACGAGGAGGACGCGATGCGGGCATCGCAACCGACGAGCAACGAAGCAACCGGGGAGAACCGACCCGAATCTCCGAGAAACACCGAAGGCTGAATCCCCTTTCTTGTCTTCCCTGAATCGTCAGGTGATTTCTTGGATTTGGTATCAGCTCGCCACCGACGCAACCCTCTTGCATCGGGGACCAAACCCTCTTTGATTGGCGCCGCGTGCCTGCCTACTCCACGATTCTCCTCGCCCTGGTCCCGGTGTTCCTCGTCATGATCGCCGGGGTGATCTTCCAGAAGGGCGGCTGGCTGTCGGAGGAACTGGAGACGGGAATGATGCGGCTGGTGCTCAACCTGCTCGCCCCCTGCCTGATCTTCACCAAGATCACCGGGAACCCGGCGCTGGAGACGGTCTCCACGGCGGCCTGGTCGATCGGCACCGGCCTGGTTCTCATCCTCCTCGGATTCGTGCTCGCCTTTCTCGCCGCCACGGTGGCGCGATTCCGCAAGGGCGAGGGACTGCGCACTTTCACGATTTCGGCCGGGATTCAGAACTACGGTTTCATGGCGCTGCCGGTGGTGATGGAACTCTGGCCGGACGATCCCGGTCCCGGCGGGCTGATCTTCGTCCACGGTATCGGGGTGGAACTGGCGATGTGGACGGTCGGCCTCTTCATCCTCTCACACCATGGCGGTCCGCCCTGGCGAAAGCTGATCAACGGGCCCTTCATTGCCGTGATTTCGAGCCTGGTGCTGAACTACTCCGGCGGTCATGTCTTCATCCCCGAGGTGGTGAAGACGGCCATGAACTGGCTCGGTGACTGCGCCATTCCGATGTCGCTGTTCATGATCGGCGCCACCATCGGCCGGCTTTTCAGGCGCGCTTTCTGGAATGATGCCCTGAAGGTCTCGCTGGCGAGTTGCGCGGTCCGGATGTTCCTGCACCCGATCGCCATTCTCGCGTTCGCCCGTTTTCTCCCGCTGCCGGAGGAATTGCAGAAGGTGCTCATCGTCCAGGCCGGGATGCCGGCGGCGGTGTTTCCCATCGTCCTGGCCCGGCTCTATGGCGGTCACCCCCAGACCGCGATCCAGGTGGTCCTCGCCACCACCGTGGCCAGCATCGTCACCGCCCCGCTCGTCATCGCCTTCGGAATCGCGTGGGTGGGGCTGTAGGGAGGGAGTTGGCGGTCACGGTTGATCCGGGAAAACCGGGAACCCTGAACCGGCAACCGAAACACCGACCCAAGAAAAACGCGCCCGGGGCGGGGCCGCCGGGCGCGTCGAGGTGTAACTCGGAGACGGACCGAACCCGCCTCACAGGGAGTTGAATGAATGATTTCTCCGATCAGTGGGGAGGAATGAAACCGACGCGCTCGACCACTTCGATGGCAGCGGGATCCTTCAGCGCCCACTCCAGGAAAGCCTCGCCGGCCTCGGAGAGTTTGCCGTTCACGGTGTAGTAGTGAAGGCTGCGGGAAATGGGGTACTCCTTGGCGTTCTTGGGATCGAGGGCGACGTCGTTGACGCTGACGGCCTTGATGCCTTCGGCTTCGGTGTAGGCGAGGCCGACATAGCCGACGCCGTTGGCGTTCTTGGAGACTTCCGCGGCGATCTGTTCGTTGCCGGCCATCTTCTGGGTGTCGGCGCCGTAGTCGCGCTTGTTCATGGCCATTTCCTGGAAGCTCTTGTAGGTGCCCGAGGAGGTGTTCCGGGTGTAGACGGAGATGGGACCGGCGGGACCGCCGACTTCGCTCCAGTCCTTGATGTCACCGGTGAAAATGCCTTCGATCTGCTCGGTGGTGAGGTTGGCGACCGGGTTGGCGGTGTTGACGATGACCGCGATCATGTCGTAGGCGGCGGTCCATTCCTTCACTTCCATGCCTTTCGAGGTGAACTCGTCCTTCTCGGCATCCTTGATGTCGCGGCTGGACATCCCGATCTCGGCGGTGCCGGAAAGCAGGCTGGTGAAAGCGGTGGAGGAACCTTCGGCGGCGATTTCGAAGGAAACGTTGTGACCGGCGGCCTTGTAGGTTTCCGCGAGCTGGGGAACCATCTTGGCACCGAGGGTGTCGGACCCCTTGATGACGAGCTTGGTTTCGCCGGCGGGAGCGGCTTCTTCGCTGGGAGCACTTTCGCCGGACCCTTCGGAGGGGGCGGAGGTTTCTTCGCCGCCGCCACCACCGCCGCAGCTGGCGAGCGTGAAGGCGAGGCCCGTGGCCGCGATGGCGGCGATTCCGTTCAGGGAGATGTCTTTGAGTTTCATAGCTTTGGCTGAGTCGTGGCGGCGAATCGTCGCCACCGGTTGCGCCTCGAACTGACCACGAACCACGGGCCTTGCATGTGACGTTTTCGACACAAAAGGAGCGCCTTGGCCGATGGGCCCCCAACGAAAAGAGCCGCGCCCGGGATCCCGGACGCGGCTCTCTCGAAAACGTGCCCGTTGCCGGGCAAGACAGATCAATTGGTGGCTTCTTCGACCTTCTTGGCCGCGTCGTTCACCGCCTTCTTGGCAGCTTCGCCGGTCTTTTCAGCGGCTTCCTTCACGGCATCACCGGTCTTTTCGGCGGCCTCTTTGACGGCTTCACCCGCTTCCTTGGCGGCGTCGCCGGCCGCTTCGGCAGCGTCACCGGCTTCTTCCGCGGGAGCGGCGTCGTCAGCGGGCTGGCAGGAGACGGTGGCGAAGGCGAATCCCACGGCGGCGAAGGCGCCGAAGGCTTTGAGAATGAATTGATTAAGTTTCATGTAGTTATCCTGGGTTCGGTGTTCGGAGTTACGGTTCTACCTGTGACATAGGATTCGTCTTTTTCAAGAATTCCGTGCGTTTTGCGATGCGAAGTTTCCGATACCGAAGGTCGGGAGGCTGTGCTATGGTCCCCGGCTCGCCGCCCGGACTTCCGGAGCGGCGTTTTTCCCCTTCAGTTCCCCACCCCAGATTGTCATGAGCCAGAGCTTGTTCGAGAAAGTATGGGACGCCCACACGGTGCGTCAGTTGTCCAACGGTCAGACCCAGCTTCTCATCGGCACGCACCTGATTCACGAGGTCACCAGCCCCCAGGCTTTCGGCATGCTCCGCGACCTCGGGCTGAAGGTGAAATACCCGAACCGCACCTTCGCCACCGTCGATCACATCGTGCCGACCCAGTCGCAGGTCGAGCCCTTCGCCGATCCGCTGGCGCAGGAGATGATCAACGCGCTCCGCCAGAACTGCGAGGAGTTCGGCGTCACCTTCTTCGACATCAACACCGGGCACCAGGGCATCGTCCACGTGGTCGGTCCCGAGCAGGGCATCACCCAGCCCGGCACCACGATCGCCTGCGGTGATTCCCACACCGCGACCCACGGGGCCTTCGGCGCCATCGCGTTCGGCATCGGCACGACCCAGATCCGCGACCTGCTGGCCACCCAGACGATGGCGATGACCAAGCTGAAGGTCCGCCGCATCAACGTCGAGGGCGAACTGCCCCCCGGCGTCTACGCGAAGGACGTGATCCTCCACATCATCAAGCTCCTCGGCGCCAAAGGCGGCATCGGCTACGCCTACGAATACGGGGGCAGCGTCTTCGACAACTTCACGATGGAAGAGCGGATGACGGTCTGCAACATGTCCATCGAGGGCGGCGCCCGCTGCGGCTACGTCAATCCCGACGAGAAGACCTTCGAATACCTCGAGGGACGTCCCTACTGTCCGCAGGGCGAGGAATGGGACGAGGCGGTCGAGCGTTGGAAGGCCATGGCCTCCGATCCGGATTGTGAATACGACGACGTGGTCGACATCCGCGCCGAGGACATCGCCCCGTCGGTGACCTGGGGCATCTCGCCCGACCACGGGATCTTCGTCAACGAGACGATTCCCGACCCCGCGCAGGAGAGCGATCCCGACAAGCGGACCTCGATCGAGGAGGCGCTCGAATACATGAAGCTCCCTGCCGGCGCCCCCATCGAGGGCACCCCGGTGGATGTCTGCTTCATCGGCAGCTGCACCAACGGCCGGCTCTCCGATTTCCGCGAAGCGGCAAAATACCTGAAGGGCCACCAGGTCGCCGAGGGTGTCAAGGCCATCGCCGTTCCCGGTTCCCAGGTCGTCGATCAGCTCTGCAAGAGCGAGGGTATCGACCAGGTCTTTCGCGACGCCGGTTTCGAGTGGCGCGAGGCGGGCTGTTCCATGTGCCTGGCGATGAATCCCGACAAGCTCATCGGCGACCAGCTCTGCGCCAGCAGTTCGAATCGCAACTTCAAGGGGCGGCAGGGCAGTCCCACCGGCCGGACCATTCTCATGAGCCCGGTCATGGTGGCCGCCGCCGCCGTCACCGGCAAGGTCACCGACGCCCGCGAAGTCTTCCATGTCGGCGAAACCGCGGGTGTGTGAAAGAGACTGAAATCTGAAAACTGAAGTCCGAAAACTTTTCCGTCATGGCTCTCGAAAAGATCACCTCCGTCACCGGCAAGGGCGTCTACGTGCCCGGCTCCGACATCGACACCGACCGCATCATCCCGGCGCGCTTCATGAAGTGCGTCACCTTCGACGGGCTCGGCGAGTTTCTCTTCTACGATGTCCGTCATCACGAGGACGGCTCGCTCAAGGAGCACCCGCTCAACGATCCCAAACACGCCGAGGCCACCATCCTCATCTCCGGCGTCAACTTCGGCTGCGGCAGTTCCCGCGAGCACGCTCCCCAGGCCCTCAACAAGGCCGGGTTCAAGGCCGTCATCGCCCAGAGTTTCGCCGAGATCTTCTTCGGCAACTGCGGCACGCTCGGCATGCCCTGCGTCGCCGCCACCGCCGAGGACATCGAGAAGCTGGGCGCCGCCGTGAGGGCGAATCCCGATCTCAAGATCACCATCGACGTGGAAAAGAACCGCGTCTTCTACGGCGACGAGAACTTCACCGTCCACCTTCCCGATTCCGCCCGCGAAGCGTTCCTGAGCGCGCGCTGGGATCCCATCGGCGAACTGCTCGAGGGCGAGGCCGACATCGAAGCCACGGCGGCGAAGTTGCCCTACATGGCGCGTTAGGTTCAACCGTAGGAATAGTGATCTCCGTGCGATCGCTCCGAGGTGCCGAGTGGGTCTTCCTGGGCATCATTGGAACGATCTTCCTGGGCGGAGCCTTCGCGCTCGGGCATGTGATCGTTTCCTGGTTCGAGCCGGGGAAAATCGATGCCCATGACGAGATCGAGATCATCGCGGGAATCCTGAATTTCGGGATTCCAACCGGGTTGCTGGTGCTGACTGCAGCCTTTTTCCTCTCTCTTGGTAGCGTCATCAAGCTCCGGTTGGTGTTACTGGCGTTCCTGGCGATGGCGGGTCTAACCGCCTGCCTGATGCATTGGTGGAACTTCATGGATGAAGCTCACGGGCCTGACATCTCCCTGACCAGTGACCATCTCTGGTGGGGAAGGGCGGGAAAAGAGTAGGTGTTGGTTTGCCTCACCGTCCCAGCGTTCCGCGCGGCACCCAGCCGCGTTCCAGCGTGTCCAGCTGCACGTAGGCGAAGCCGCGGCGGTGGTCGAGCAGGCGTATCGGGGTGTTGCGCGGGAAGGTCGCGTTGGGCATGACCCAGAGTCCCTCGGCCTTGGGAGGAAACTGGATCCAGAAGGGGGTCACCACCGGCTTGGTCTTCCGGTTCGGCTCCCACGCCGCCTGGCTGGTGGCGGGGGCGGTGGCACAGCCGGCGACGAGGAAAAGGGGTAGAAGAATCGTCAGGAGCGAAAGGCCGAATGGGGAAAGGGCGGGGAGTTTCATGGGCGAGGGACGGGACCGGGGGAGAGGGGAGATCTGGCCGACTGGTTGGCTGACCGTGGGGGACCACCCCAACCTCCGCCATTCTGCCGGCCTGTCGCAAGCCAATTCCGCCTTGCGCAAAGCGGCTTCGTTCCCCATGGTGCCCGCTCGCCACGGGAAGGGCCTCCGCCCGGCCCCGAGACATGCCCCCGCGTCAACGCTCGCTCCCTCCAAACCTTACTCCGCCGACCCATGCTCCAGGGAAAAAAGATCGCCGTCGTCATGCCCGGTTATTTCGCCGAGAAGACGCTCGAGAAAACCGTCAACGAAATCCCCAGGGACATCGCCGACGCCATCATCCTGAGTGACGACTGCTCGAAGGACCGGACGGTGGAGATCGCCAACGAGATCGGCATCGAGGTTCACGTCAACGATCCCAACCTGGGTTACGGCGGCAACGTGAAGCAGTGTCTCCAGTATGGGCTCGATTCCGGGGCCGACATCGTCATCCTGCTGCACCCGGATTACCAGTATTCGCCCAAGCTGATTCCCGCGATGGCCGGCATGCTCCTGCTGGACGGCACCTACGATCTCGTGCTGGCTTCCCGGACCTCCGGGCGCGGTGCCCTCAGCGGTGGGATGCCGGTCTGGAAGTACCTGGCGAACTGGTTCATCACCAACTACATGGATCTCTGCCTCGGCCGGCGCCACACCGAGTATCACACCGGCTACCGCGCCTACTCGCGGCGACTGTTGGAAACGATCGATTTCCACAACCTGAGCGACGACTTCATCTTCGACAACAACCTGCTCGTCGCCGCCGTCGATCACGGCTACGGCACCTGCGAGATCACCTGCCCGACCCGTTACGAGGAGGACAGCAGCTCCATCAGTTTCCGGAAGGCGCTCAAGTACGGCATCCTCTGCATGGTCATCGCCACCCAGCAATTCTTCCGCCGCTGGGAACGCAAGTTCAGCGGGGAAAAGCCGCGCCTGTTGCAACAGCTGGAAGAGCAGGAGAAGGAGGAATCGTCGGGCGACTCCGGCGATCACTGATCGATCGCGGCGCTTTATTCTCCTCGCGAAAGGGGGGCCGAGGTCGTTCGTACCGTTCAGGGGTGACCCTCCTCGGGCGGAGCTTTCCTGGGTGGGCCCAGGTGATCGGCGACGAAGGCGCCGCGTTTTCCGAGGGGCCGCGGCGGGCCGGTGGTGGAGTCCTCCCCGGTCTGCAGTTCCAGCTCGGCATTGAGTCCGCCGCCCAGGAGGACGGCGGTGGCGGTGAAGTAGAACCAAAGCAGCAGCGCGACCACCGCCCCGAGCGATCCGTAGGTCTTGCTGTAGTCGGTGACGTTGGAAAGGAAGAGCGTGAACAGGAGCGAGAGCACCAGGATGAGCCCGGCGGCCAGCGCCGATCCGGCACTGATCCACTGCCAGCGGGCATCGGAACGGCAGGGCGCGAAGCGGTAGAGCACGCCGAGGGCGAAGAGGATGCCGAAGAACAACAGGGGCCAGCGAATCACCCCGAGCCCGGTCCGTACCCAGTGTTCGCTGACGAAATGGGTCAGGAGCACCGGCGCGACCGCCAGGATGCCGATGAGGAAGGCGACGAAGAGAATGGCGCCGGCGGTCAGGCCGAGGGCGACGAGCCGAAAGCGGATCAGGCCACGCCGTTCCTCCTCGTGGTAGACGATGTTCAGCCCCTTCATGAAGGCGGCGATGCTCTTCGAGCCGCTCCAGATGGCGATGAGGCTGGCGATGATGGCGGCCGGTCCGGCGACGCGATTGTCGGTGAAACGATTCAGTTCCGTGGAGACGAGGTTCTTGACCTCCTCCGGAAACGCCGATTCGGCGAAGTCGAGACTGGACTCGATTTCGGCGGGATCGGAGACCAACCCATAGAGAGAGACGAGCGCGGCAAGGGCGGGGAAGAAACCGGTGAACGCGAAATAGGCGACTCCGGCGGCGATGAGACTCAACTCGTGGGCCTGAACGGATCGCCAAAGTCGTACCAGGACGTCGAGCCATCCGCCACGTGGCACTTGGACGGGCGTGTGAGCGTCGCGTCCGGCGACGCCGTTCGTGGGATCGGGTTCAGGTTCGCTCATGCCGGGGAGTAACGGAACAAGGGGTCGAGGTTTTTCGCAAGGAACCCGGACAAACCCGTGCAGCCTGCAAGAGTTTTTTCGGGAGGATTCGGGCGATCCGGAATCACAATAAATTGAGGATCAGCGACTTGAGAGGTTTCTCCAATCGTGGCTCGGGGCCTGCGATTCAATGGGGTGACCGCAATCGGTCAATCAACCAGATGAAAACCAAACTATCTCTACTTGGAATCCCCTTGGTCGCCTGTGCGTTTCTCACCTTACCCGCTTGTGAGGATTCGGACGGACCGGCCGAGGAGGTGGGCGAAGCCATTGATGACGCGACCGACAGTCGCGCCGCGGAAGGCGTGAAAGACGCTGTCGAGGACACCGCCGACGCGGTGGAAGACGCCGCCAACTGATTCCCCGGAGCGGAAAAGGCTCGCGCCTTGACGGAGCTGCTTTTTTTCGCGCTCACCTCTCCTACGAACCTCAAACCTCCCCTACGTCCATGAACGAACTCAAATTCAAAGGCTCCTGGAACGAAACCAAGGGCAAACTGAAACAGAAATACGGTGAACTCACCGACGACGACCTCGCCTTCGAAAAGGGCAAGGAAGACGAAATGCTGGGCCGGCTCCAGAGCAAGCTCGGCAAGACCAAGGACAAGATTCGCGAGGAGATCGCCAGCCTCTGATTCGGCAACGATTTCTTCCGACCACACGGCGGCCGCATCCGGGACTCCCGGATTGCGGCCGCCGCTTTTTTTGCCCGCGCGTCCGGAGACCCCGGTCCCGGGTTTCGCGATCGATCGCGCTATTTGAGTTGAAGCCCGAGGCGTGCTTCCCTCTCGGCGATGAAATCGCCGTCTCTTCGCCTCTCTCTCTTCCTGGTCTTCCCGCTGTTGTCGGTTGCCTTCGTAGCCGCGGCGCAGGCCGCCTGGCCCGAGTTCCGCGGTCCCGGTCGGGATGGGCTGGTGGCGGAAGCCTCCCTGCCGACGAAATGGAGTGAGTCCGAGAATGTCGCTTGGAAGGCGGCGATCCACGGCCACGGCTGGTCGACCCCGGCCATCCTCGACGGGCAGGTCTGGCTGACCACCGCCACGGATGACGGACACCGCATGTCGGCCCTCTGCCTCGATGAAAAGACGGGCGAAGTGCTTCTCGATCGCGTCCTCATCACCTGCGACAATCCCGAACCGCTGGCCAACCCGGTCAACAGCTACGCCTCTTCCTCGCCGGTCATCGAAAAAGGTCGTGTCTACCTGCACTACGGCAGCTACGGGACCTTCTGTCTCGATACGAAGACCTTCGAGGTTCTCTGGCAGCGGCGCGATCTCACCGCCAGTCACTGGCGCGGCCCGGCCTCATCGCTGCTGCTCTGGAAAGACAGGCTGATCCTCACTCTCGAGGGCGCCGACCAGCAATACCACGTCGCACTCGACAAACAGAGCGGGAAAACCCTCTGGCGGCGGGATCGTTCGACGAAGTTCGACGATGTCGATCCCAAGAACGGTCGTCCCGCCAACAGCGGCGACATGCGCAAGTCGTTCAGCACGCCGATCATCATCGAGGTCGATGGCAGCACCCAGATGATCAGCTCCGGAGCCAAGGCCTGCTGGGCCTACGACCCGGAAACCGGCGAGGAACTGTGGAGCGTGCATTATCCCACGCATTCCCCGTCCTCCCGCCCCGTTTACTCAAAGGAACTCGGCCTCATCTTCATCAACACCGGGCTCGGCAAGGCCGAGGTCTGGGCGGTGCGGGCCGATGCCGATGCCCGCGGGGCGATCGACGATACTCACGTGGTCTGGAAGCAGCTCAAGCGCACGCCGAAACGTTCCAGTCCCGTGCTGGTCGGCGACCTGCTCTTCTGGGCCAATGACGGCGTGGCGACCTGCGTGGATGCCAGGACCGGGGAACCCCACTGGCAGGAGCGGGCCGGCGCGGAATACAGCGCCTCGCTCCTTTCCGATGGGAAGAACGTCTATTTCTTCGACGAGGAAGGGCTCTGCACCGTCGTCAAGGCGGCCCCGACCTTCGAGGTGGTGGCCGAGAACCATCTCGACGAAGGCTGCATGGCGTCACCCGCCGTCAGCGAGGGCGACCTCTTCGTGCGCACGAGATCGCATCTCTATCGCATCGGGAAGTGAACCCGGCGCCGCCTCTGGCGCGCCGGGGGAGCGACCGCCAATTCACACGAAGAAGCCCACGATCTCCCGGACCGACTCGACGAGCCGGGTGCCGAAGGTGGTCATGTTCGCGTACCACATCATCGCGAAGGTCTTCCACGCCACTGCCGGCGAGGCCACGATGAGGAGGCTGACGATGATGAGGGTGTTCACCAGGGCGATCAGGGAAAAGGAGAAAAGGCGCCCGTTGTGGTCGAGGTCGGGTTGATCCTGCCGCGTCGCCATCCAGATGGTGAAAGTGAGGTGATGACACCAGGTGAACCCGATCGCCCAGAAGAGATAGCGCAGGTGCTCCGGCTGGAAATCGACGAAGAGCCACTCGGCCATCCCCCACAGCGCGATCACCACCGCGGTGTAGAAGGGGAAGAAGTAGGGCGAGAGCGAGATCAGGAAATTGTTCCGGTTGGTGAGGATGTGTCCGCCCTCGGCCGAGATGTGGACCTTGGCGACGTTGCCCCGGCAGATCAGCACGAAGAGGGCGTGGGTCCATTCGTGCCCGGCCACGTAGAACAGCAGCATCAGCCGTGACCGCGCGCCGAAGAAGAGCACCAGCCACATCACCACCCCGATCCCGAAGTACCAGAACTCGGCGTTGCGCCAGAACTCGGTGTGCTTGGCGGCGTGACCGAAGATCACGAAGAAGGTCTCCAGCGTGACCCAGCAGGCGGGCAGGAGCAGGAGACCGACGAGGAACTTCGCCGTCAGCAGCGGATCGAAATTCCACCAGCGCATGTCCCCGGTCGCTTCGCCCAGGAACGCGTTGATCGCCCGGGAGTCCGACCGCTGGCGGGTGCGGCGGCGACGGGCCGGGCGATCGATGGAGTTGCGTCCGGGCACCGGGGGAGGAGGAGGATGAGCCGGGTCGTCGGGAGAGGGCGGAAGTCGAAAGTCGAGTCGCGCGGTGGTCGGGAAGGCCCGGCGCTCGGATCAGACGCGGCTCACGTACTTGCCCGTCCGGGTGTCGATCTTGATGCGGTCGCCCTCGTTGATGAAGAGCGGCACCTGCAGGCGCAGGCCGGTTTCCACGGTGGCTTCCTTGGTGGCGGCGTTGGCGGTGTCGCCCTTCACGCCGGGAGGTGAGACGGTCACCGTCACCTCGATGTTGGCGGGCGGATCGACCGAGACCGGCTTGCCTTCGAGGAAGAGGACCTCGACTTCGAGTCCGTCGATCAGCATTTCCTTGTATTCCTCGAGCAGCGACTCGTCCAGGGTCACGGTTTCGTAGGTCGTGGTGTCCATGAAGTGGTAGCCGGTCTGGTCGGCGTAGCTGAACTCCAGCTTCTGGCGCTCGGCCTGGACCGTCTCCACCTTGTCGGAAGAGGCAAAGCGGATGTCCTTGGTCTTGCCGGACTGGAAGGAACGGATCGTGGCCATGATCAGGGCGTTGCCCTTGCCGGGGGTGCGGTGCTCGAGCCCGAGCACGATGCCCGTCTCGCCGTTCACCTTGATGACCTGGCCGCGTTTGAGTTGGGTTGCGACGACTGACATGAGGGAAGTGGGGTTGAGGAGTTGAAGGGAAAAAGAAATGCGGCGCCGGCGAAATCCGGGCAGGCCACAAAACTTAAGGCAAGTTAAGTATTTAATCGAGCACGAAAAATACGCCCGGGCACGCGTCGCTCAAGGACCGAGTTCGGCGCCCTCCCCGGTTCAGGCGAGGGCGGCTTCCGCGAGGTCGCAGACCAGGTGACCGGCAATGAGGTGGCATTCCTGGACGCGGGCCGTCACCGGCGAGGGCACGCAGAGTGCGTGGTCGGCCAACTCGGCGCAGCGGGCGCCTTTTTCTCCGGTGAACGCCACGGTGATGACGCCGTCGATGGCGCGGGCGGCTTCGAGCCCGCGGACCACGTTGGCGCTGGTGCCGGAGGTCGAGATGCCTACCACCACGTCGCCCGGCTGGCAGAGGGCCTCGACCTGTCGCGCGAAGACGTCGTCGTATCCGAAGTCGTTGGCGCAAGCGGTCAGGATGGATGTGTCCGTGGTGAAGGCGATCGAGGGCAGGGCCCGGCGGTTGCGGACGAAACGGACCACGAACTCGGCCGCGAAGTGCTGGGCGTCGGCCGCGCTGCCGCCATTGCCGAAGAAGCAGACCTTGCCGCCGTTGCGGACCGACTCGATGCAGGCTTCGGCGATGGCTTCGATGGTGCCCGCGCATTCGGCACGGAAGGCCTCGACCACGCGGAGGTGCTCGGTGATGGTCGACTCGATCGTTTCGGAAGCGGTCATGGGGAAAGTCCTCGCACGAAGGCGACCCGGTCGCGAAATCTTTTTACCCGGCGGATTTCTCGAGCGCTTTTTCCAGCTCCGCCTTCTCGATGGGGGCGGTGCCGAGTTTGCCGACCACGATCCCGCTGGCCTGGTTGGAAAGCCGGGCCGCCATTCGCGGATCGGCCCCGGCACAGAGGGCGAGCGTGAACACGGCGATGGCGGTGTCGCCGGCGCCGGACACGTCGAAGACCTCCTGCGCCATGGTGGGAATGTGGAAGGGCTCCGTCTCGCGACTCACCAGCAGCATGCCCTGCTCCCCGAGGGTGATGAGCACATGCTCGCTCTCCCATTTCTCCAGCAGGCGGTCGCCCACCTCGCGCAGGGCGGGATCCTCGAGCGGGGGCCGTTCGTCGTGCGTGTCCTCGACCCCGGCTTCCTGGAAGGCCTCGATCCGGTTCGGTTTCACCGTCGAGACTCCGGCCCATCGGATGGGATTCTTCGGATTGGGGTCCACCGTCACCTTCACCCCGGCGTCGCGGGCGATGGCGCAGATGGCATCGACCAGTTCCTGCGTCACCAGGCCCTTGCCGTAGTCCTCGATGATGAGGCCGTCGAGTTCCGGGGCCACGGAGGCCAGCTCGCTGGTGAGGCGCTCGATCTGCTCGGCGGTGGGGCGCGTCCTGCGCTCCCGATCGATCCGCACCACCTGCTGGTGCCGGGCCACCACGCGGGTTTTCGAGATGGTGGTGAACTCGGGGATCTCGATCAGGTGATTCACCCCGATTCCGTTCTCGGTGAGGACTTCCCGCAAGAGGCGTCCGTTGTCGTCGCCGCCGATGAGGCCGATCAGGTCCACCGTCGGTTCGAAGGGCGTCAGGTTCCGCGCCACGTTGGCGGCGCCGCCGGGATAGAACGATTCGCGTTGCACCTCCACCACCGGGACCGGGGCCTCCGGCGAAATCCGCGATACGCTGCCCCAGATGAACCGGTCCAGCATGATGTCGCCGATCACCAGGATCCGCTGCCGCGAAAACGCGTCCATCAAGGTTCGAATGCTTTCCTCCATGGGAATGAGTCAGTCAGGGAAGCCCCACCATTACCCGCGGTTGAAACGCCCCGAAACGAAAAACGTCAGAGAAATTTCGCCGAACTGGTCGGCGGGGCCGTGCTCGAACCGGTCGCCAGGCGGCAAGCTGCGAGCGCCCCCTAGTCCGCCTGCAGCCACGGTTGCAGCTCTGGAGCCTGGAACACCTCGTCGGAGACGCGGTAGGCGGTGCCGGCGGCGAGGATCACCTCGCTGCCGTTGGCGCGACGCAGGCAGAGATGGAGTGGACGCTGTCCGGGGAATCGTTGCACCACCGAACGGATCTCCTCGATGGTGGTCTCGGTGTCGCGAATGCAGTCGAGATTGACCACCACGGGGGGAATTGCCGGATGACTACCGTTCCCGTTCCCGTTGGGGTGATGACCGTTCCCGTTTCCGTTCGCGGGGCCGTGCCCGTTGGTTCCATTCGACCCTGTTGCGCCGGCGACCTGACCCTGTTGGGTCCCGCCGTTGGGGCGGGGATTCTCGACCGGCGGCGCGTTGGGATCGATCTCCAGCGCCTTGAGATCCTGGGCGGTGAGTCGTTTCATGTCGGAGCGCTGGTCTTCCTCGACCTTGGCGAGGAGGACGACGGCGGCGCCTTTCTGGAGGACGGCGCGGGTCTTTTCGTAGACCTCGTTCCACACCATCAGTTCGGTGTTGCCGGTGAAGTCCTCGAAGAAGACGATGGCGAAGGGTTTGCCCTCCCGCTTGGTGTATTTCACCACCACTTCCTGGATGAGACCGGCGAAGCGGTGATTGCCCTTGCCGCCCGGTTTCAGGCTCTGGATGTCGGCGATGTTGCGGTACTTGCCGGCGGTAATGGTCGCGCGATAGCGATCGAGCGGGTGACCGGTGACGTAGAATCCGAGCAGGTCCTTCTCGTGGGAGAGGTATTCCTCCTCTTTCCATTCCACCCGTTCCTCGTCGGTGACTTCCGGCGGCGGCGCGGCGGCCATCAACTCGTTCATGTCGAAAAGCGACGACTGGCCCGCAGCTCGGTCGCGGTGCGAGGCGCTGGCTCCGGCGATGACCTGGCCGACCCGGGAGAACATCTCGTCGCGGCGCTCGCCGGTGAAATCGAAGGCGCCGGCCTTGATCAGGTTTTCGAGGATCTTCCGGTTCACCACCTTGGTGTCGAGGCGGGAGGCGAAATCCTCCAGCGACTCGAACGGCCCCTTGGCCTCGCGCTCCGCGATGGCGGTTCGCATGGCGGCTTCGCCCACGTTCTTGATGGCGGCGAGACCGAAGCGGATGCCCTTCTTCCCGTCGGGTTTCACCTCCGGGGCGAATTTGAGGAGGCTGCGGTTGATGTCGGGCGCGAGGATGTCCACGCCCATCCGCTGGCACTCGGCCACGAAGATGGAGATCTTGTCGGTGTTGTTGATCTCGTTGCTCAGCAACCCGGACATGAACTCGACCGGGTAGTTGGCCTTGAGGTAGGCAGTCTGGTAGCTGATGAGGCCGTAGGCGGCGGAGTGCGACTTGTTGAAGCCGTAGCCCGCGAACTTCTCCAGCAGGTCGAAGATGTCGTTGGCCTGCTTCTCCGGGATGTTGTTCACCTTCCTGCAGCCCTCGACGAATTTCGCGCGCTGCTTCACCATCTCCTCGACCTTCTTCTTCCCCATGGCGCGGCGGAGCAGGTCGGCCTCGCCGAGCGAGTAGCCGGCGAGCAGGTTGGCGGCACGCTGCACCTGTTCCTGGTAGATGAGAATGCCGAAGGTCTCCTCGCTGGCCTCCTCGAGGAGCGGGTGCAGGTACTTGACCTTGGTCTTGCCCTTCTTCCGGGCGATGAAATCGGGAATGAGGTCCATCGGCCCCGGCCGGTAGAGCGCGATGAGGGCGATGATGTCCTCGATGCGGTTGACGTCGAACTGTCGACAGAGACTCATCATGCCGCCGGATTCCAACTGGAACACCCCGGTCGTTTCCCCGCGGTTGAGCAGTTCGAAGGCGGCGCGGTCGTCGAGGCCGACGTCGTGGATGGAGAAATCCGGCGTGTGGACGTGGATGAGATCGACCGCGTCCTGGATCACCGTCAGGGTCTTCAGCCCGAGGAAGTCCATCTTCAGCATGCCCAGCTCGGTGAGCGGGTTCATGGCGAACTGGGTGGTGACTTCGCCTTCCTTCGCCCGGGTCAGGGCCACGTAGTCGGTGAGATCGCGGTCCCCGATGACGACCCCGGCGGCGTGGACCCCGGTGCCGCGCTGGAGACCCTCGAGGAAGGTCGCGTATTTCCAGAGTTCGTCGGCGCTGGGATTGTGCTGGAGTTCGTCCTTCAGCTCGGGATTCTTCTTCCGCGCCTCGGAGAGCGTGATGCCCAGCTCGTTGGGAATCATCTTCGCCAGCCGGTCGCCCTCGGTGAAGCTCATGCCCATGACGCGGGCGACGTCGCGCACCACGCTCTTGGCCCCGAGGGTGCCGAAGGTGACGATGTGGGACACGGCTCGCTCGCCGTACTTGCGGCGCACGTACTGGATGACCTCCGGACGGCGGGTCTGGCAGAAGTCGATGTCGATATCGGGCGGGGAGATACGTTCCGGATTGAGGAAACGTTCGAAGATGAGCCCGAACCGCAGGGGGCAGAGATCGGTGATGCCGAGCACGTAGGCCACCAGCGAACCGGCGGCGGAACCACGGCCGGGACCGACGGGGACGCCGTTGTCCTTGGCCCATTTCACGAAATCCCAGGTGATGAGGAAGTAGGAGACGAAGCCCATTTTTTCCATCACCCCGATCTCGTAGTCGAGGCGCTGCCGCAGCTCGGCGTCGGAGTCGGCCCGGTCGCCGTAGCGCCACTTCAGGCCCTCGAAGCAGACCTTGCGGAAATACTGTTCCCGGCTGCTGCCGTCGGGGGCGTCGAACTGCGGGTATTTCTCCGAGCTGGCGGAATCGAGCTTGATGTCGAGGTTGCAACGGTCGGCGATGACGAGGGTGTTGCGAATGGCCTCGGGACAGTGCCGGAAGAGCTTCGTCATTTCCGCCGTGGTCTTGAAGTAGACCTCGGGCGAGTAGCGCATGCGGTTCTCGTCGAGCAGCGAGGCGCCGGTGCCGATGCAGATCATGACGTCGTGCGCCTCGTGGTCGGTCCGGTTGAGGAAGTGGACGTCGTTGGCGGCGACGAGGGGGAGGTCGAACTCCTTGGAAAACTCCAGCAGCTGCCGGTTGCACTTGGCCTGCGCCTCGAGGCCGTGGTCGTGCATCTCGAGGAAGAAGTTGTCCCGACCGAAGATGTCGATGAATTCGCCGAGGCTCTTCCGGGCGCCGGCGAGGTCGTCGGCCTGGATGAACTGGTTGACCTCGCCGATGACGCAGCCGCTCAGGCCGATCAGGCCCTCCGCGTGCTCGGCCAGCGCCTCCTTGTCGATCCGCGGCTTGCCGTAGTACATGCCCTCCAGGTGCCCCTTGGACACCAGCTTCATGAGGTTGGCCCAGCCGGTGTTGTTCTCGGCGAGGAGGGTGAGGTGGGAGTTGCGCCGCTTGTTCCCCGAGCCGTTGCGTCCCGCGGTGGGGAGGTCGGCCTTCCGGTCCGTCAGCCGTGTGCCCGGCGGCGTCAGGTAGGCCTCGCAACCGATGATCGGCTTGATGCCCGACTTCTGGCCCGCCATGTAGAAGTCGATGGCGCCGAAGACGTTGCCGTGATCCGTCATCGCCACCGCCGGCATCTTCAACCGCTCCGCCTTCTTCATGAGGTCCTTGATGCGGACCGCGCCGTCGAGGAGCGAATTCTCGGTGTGCAAGTGCAGGTGGATGAACGGGTCCTGAGCCATGGGGAGTCGGAAAAACGGGGCGCGAAAAGGAATCAGCCGTCCGTCCTGGCGCCGGTCGCGGGGGCGGGAGACGCGGCGTGGAGCGGATGATTCATTCATCCTAAAGACCGCCTCTGGGGACGCAACGCCAAAGTCGGACCGGCCCGCCCGGAGCGCCCATTTTCCGTCGGCTTTTTTCGCCGGCCGCGGGATCCGTCAGCTGGTCTTGCGACGAAAGATCACCGCGGCCGTGCCGAGCGTGAAGGCGCTGATGACCACCAGCGGGAGGATCAGGGAGAGGACGCGGTCGGTGGGAGCGTCCTTGAGGAAGACGCCCTTCACGATTTCCACGAAATGGCGGATGGGGTTCGGCCACGTCACCACCTGCAGCCATCGCGGCATGTTCTCCACCGGCGAGGCGAAACCCGAGAGCATGATGGCCGGCATCATGAAGGAGAAGGCGCCGAGGAAGGCCTGCTGCTGGGTGCTGGAGAGCGAGGAGATGAGGAGCCCGATCCCGACCAGCGAGAGGCTGTAGAAAAACATGCCGCCATAGAGCAGCGCGAGGCTGCCGCGAAAGGGCACGTGGTAGAGGAACACCGCCGCGCAGAGGATGATGGTCGCCTGGAAGAAGGCCACGATCATTGCGGGAACGGCCTTGCCGATCATGACCATCTCGGGCGTCAGCGGCGACACCATCAGCTGGTCGAAGGT